>NZ_JAPMOU010000047.1 GCF_028858535.1 Spartinivicinus poritis | reverse complement strand
TATGCTTTCCAAAGATAGATTCCTGTGATAATTCGATTTCGACAACCGCATTCTCACAGTTTCTATTTTTGGTTCAACCCCACCAATTTAAGACCAAAAACTGTCTACAGTATTGAATTAAGAAATACTTATTAAACTCATTCAATATATCTACTTTAACAAAAACCTAGCCCATTGCAGCATAAAGAAACTAGCCCTTCGGGCTAAACTTAACCACTCCAACACTACCATAAATATTAAGAGGGATTTTAACTAACTGATTTATCGCAAGTTCAAATAGTACTAAATTTCTATCTTTAGATACTGATGTAACCCACTTTCCATCAGGAGAATAAGTTACCCCAATAACATCTCCTTGGTGATAGTTTAACACTCTGACCACTTGGCAATTACTGTTGTTCATTTGAATAGCCTTGATTTGATATTACCCGCTGTCGTTAAATAGGGTCCAGTAGGATCATAGACAACTGCGTTAACATCACAGTGTTAGCATGACTCAAAAAAATTTCAATATGGTGCTATTAGGGCAAAAGGAAAACAAGAACAACAAGCTAATAACATTAACAACAGTAAATTATTATTCATCTAAAAAACCTTACTTTTAAAGTACATCCTTAGAGTCAGAGCTGGTTTAGTTAATCTGTATTTCAATATGCTCACTTTAGTAATATTAGCGCTCTTTCAGTATCTATCCCTTTGAACCATCTACTTGCTGAATTGTTACCAGCAAGTAATAGGATAAAACAAGAGCGGCCCCCTAATATTTCTTAACCAATACCCATTGCTATTGATAGCTTCTGATCTAGCTTTTGCAGGTACTTTAAACCAAACTGACTATTTTCCAATCGACTATACAACTCTTCAGGTAAGTCCTGGTTAACTCCTTGGCTACAAGATGCAGCAGCTAACGCTATAGTGGCTACGGTATCGACATCCCCTGTATAGTCAACGCATTGTTTCAAAATAGCTGATAAATCTTGATTGCTAACAATAGCTGCTACAGCAGCATGAGTAGCATCAACTCCCAAATGCCCGACCTTACCTTGCCAAGGTGTATTCCAATCACCCGGTACCTTAGATTTGAGATAGTTTCCTAAATCCTGCTTGTCACCCAGCTGATATTGGCAATAGTGTACCATCAGTGCAGCCGCTACAGACGAATTAATTCCTCCTGGTGTATCATGGGTTACTTTTGCTTGAATAGTAGCATATTCAACAACCTGCTTTTCATCTGCCAGCAAACCAATAGGACCCGCTCGCATAGCCGCACCACTTTTATCACTATAAGGCTTAATTTGCTCAAGAAATTGCTTACCATCATTAATATCAGTTAAAAACTGATAAAAACGACTAGCATAACCTTCTCTTGGATCTCGTTTAAAAGCATTTACAAAAAAATTTGCAATATTTTCCGGAACCCACTCATCATCAACAATTAATAACTCAGCAATCGCCAAACTCATTTGGGTATCATCAGTATAACAACCAGGCTTAATGGAAAGATGCCTTGAATGCTGAATATATTGCTGCAGGTTGTTATGTTCCTTAACAACTTTTTTACTAACATACTCAAAACCAGCACCGTATGCATCACCAATTGCAAGTTCTACTATCATTTTTACTCTTAAAGTACTTTATTGAACATAGAGTTTATTTTAACTCAAGGCTATTTATGGGCATAGTATCAAAAAGCATGGGAAATAATAACACTTAAATTAGGTATAAGGTAAAATAAAAAACTGATTATAACCCAGTATTTTATACATAGAGTCTCATACTTATTTCCTTAATGAAACTTTTTATTTAGCTATCACTTTCTAAAAAGTTATCATAGTCACCATATTCATCAATAGCCCACCCAATTTTTCTCCAGATAAAGCCTTCTTTTTCGTTACAGGTGTAGCTAATATAATCTCCCTTACTATTGAATATTTGTAGTCTCCTAGGGCGAGAGTAAAGCATGATATCTGCATACCCTTTAATCAACTCATCTTCAACAGTTATAACCATATTAACAGTAACTGTGATGTCTATGCTCCCTAGTATTTTTTTATTTTGATTAGCAAATACTCTTAAGGAAGAAAAGTCATCTCCAATTGAGTCAATCTCACATTTCAATTCTACATCTATTTCTTCTTCAAGCCTGTTCACTAAGAAATATGCAAAATTATGATAATCTTTTTCATTTAACTGTAACCCTTTTTTAAAACTATCTATGATGTTTATCACTGTTGACCACTCTTAAATGTTACTCTAATTCAAACAATGGATAATCAGGATTGTTAATCCTTACATTTTTCTCTTTCGCATTTAGATCAATTTCTGCATATCTTTCATTAGAACTATGATCCCAACCTCTTATTTCGCCATTTCTTTCATAATTAGGATCTTCCCATTGATCTACTCGAACTGGTTTCGCCCTTTTTCCTCCTTCAACTTTTCCATAAGCTGTTATAATACTTCTCTTATTACCAGCATCAGTTATCACCACACTTCCATTTTTATGGTATATATCTACATAATTACCATTTTTGTTTTTACCAGTATATACATTTTCAGGCTCATTCAATATATCTAAAACTTTTGGATTTTTTATATTTACATTATGCTTAGAAGCTGCATGCCCCTTTGTTCTTCCTGGCATATCAAAATCATAAACATCATCTTTTGTCACTTTTTCAAATACATGGCTATTACCTGCAGGTATTTTACCCCTATATACACCATTCTCATCAAAGCCTATATTATTTTCTTTTCTATAATCATCAAGTTCTTTTCCTTGTTTACACTCTAATCCTAAAGGATCAACCCCATTAACAGGATTAGGTGCATACTGATAATTATTAATTCCACCTAATAAACCGATTGGATCTTGGGTAATAAATTGACCTATATAAGGATTGTAATACCTGTGTCGGTTATAGTGTAACCCTGTTTCCTCATCATGGTATTGCCCCTGAAACCGTAGATTATTTTCAACTAGCGCTTCTTCTTTTAATGCTAAGGCGCCATAGGCTTTATATCGGCCAGACCACACTAACTCCCCATGAGCACTGGTCATTTCTTGGGGGGTACCTAGATGATCAAGGTGGTAGTAAAACGTTTTTCCATTGATGATTTGCGCTAATGGCTTAAAACTGCCTGGTTCATAAATATACAGCTTTTGCTGTTTGGGGCGTACTTCACTTAACAGGACATCGCCATTCCAATAGAACTGCACTTCTCCTTGTGGAGTGGTTTTACTGATTCGACGGCCTAAAGCATCATATTTATACTCAAATTCACCTTTCTGGTTTTTGACTTTAACCAGTTGGTTTTGGGCATTATATATATAGTCGGTAACAAGTCGGCCTTCTCTTCCTCGCTTTTCTTTAACCAAGTTGCCACGGCTGTCGTATTCAAAGTGGCGATCACCAAAGAATGCTAACCGATTTCCTGTGGTTTGCTGTTGGCTGGTTAGGGTTGGTAGCTCAGGCTCTGAACTGTCTTTTTTAGCCAGTAGATTGCTTGCAGGATCAAAGGCAAACTGCTCATTGATAAACCCTTGAACCTGGGTTAATCGATCCAGTGCATCGTAATAAAAACGAGTGGTCCCTTTTTTCAGGTCACTGATTAAATTCAGATTACCACTTTGATCATAACCATATTGTCGCTGTATCAGTGGTTGTTGCTGCCCCTTGGTTAATACTTGGTGCTTTTGCAACCGCCCTATCGGATCATATTGAAACTCACTTAGAGTATCACCTTGTAAGCGGGCAATTTCCCGCCCTGCCTGGTCTCGCTTTAATTGACTGATTGGGCTACCGTCTAACGCTATTTCGGTATACAACTGCTGGTGATTATAGTTAAATCCTAGCTTTTGCCCGTTCGGTAAAATCGTTTCTACCCGGTTACCTAATGCATCACAACGGTGCTTTAATTCTGTATTATCTTGCTTTTCCAGGGTTAAATGTCCCTGGCTATTATACCCAAAGGCGAGTTCACGATGAGGATTTTTCGCTGCGATTAAACGGCCACAGCCGTCATATTGAAAGTGAGTGGCTTCACCATCAGCAGCCACTTTACTGATTAACTGCCCAAGCTTATTGCGAGTAAACTGAGTTATTAATCCAGTCTGGCTTTGTTGCTGAGTGGATTGCTCTGTATTTTTGCTGGTTGGTGTTTTAGAAACGGTTAATGGCCCATCAATACTGGCAATTAAATGTCCTGCCGAATCATATTGATAATGCTGTTCTCTACCATCAAAGCCAATCTCAGCAATTAGCCGCTCATTTTTGTCATAAGCCAGCCGGTAAATTTCAGCCTTTTCATTTTTTAGGCCAATTAAATTACGCTCTTTATCATAAAAATATTCTAATGCCTGGCCAGCTGGATCTATCCGCTTTCTGACTTGGGATAAGCCATCATATTGATATTGGGTAACTCGGCCCACGCCATCAATATAACGGGTCAATTGACCGGCTTCGTTATACTCAAACTGCTGCACTTGACCATCGGGCTGGCTGATTTTACTGACTAAGCCTAGGGCGTTATATTCATATTGGGTAACCGCTTTGTTATGATCCTGACTGGCAACAATTTGGCCTTGGGGGTTATAGGCGTATTTTTGGCTATTACCTGCATGATCTTTTTCTGCGATTAACTCCCCATGAGAATCCCACAACAGCAGCCGTACTTGCCCTAAAGCATTGGTGATTTTGCTCGGTAAGCCTTGCTCGGTATATTCAATTTGGGTTTCATTCCCCTCTGGATCTACTCGTTTGGTGAGCAATCCTGATCGATTATATTCTCGATACCAGCTATTACCTATAGGATCAGTAACCGCTGTCACCCGCCCAGCTTCATCATACTTCAGTTGATGCTGGTTACCCTCAGCATCCATGACACAAGCAAGCAGCCCCTGCTCGTTATATTGGTATTCAGTGACAGCTCCATTGGGATCAGTGGTACTGATTTTTCTACCATGCTCGTCATATTGGTAAAGAGTTTCACCACCCTCTGGATCTATTTCCTTATCAACCAGACCACGCTCGTTGTAATAAATAGTACGCACACATCCATTACTATCAGTACAAGTGGTGATTTTCTTTTCGTCATCCCAACTAAAGCGATAATCATAAATACCATTATCTCCCCATTGGTGGATACAACGGCCATTAATATTGTACTGATCCCACTCAAAATAAAAACTAAATCCAGTTTTTAAAATACGACGAGTAATAACATGGTTTTTATAAGTAAACTGCTCTTTATTACCTGCTTGATCGACAACAGCTATTAATTCATCTGCCTGATTATATTCATAGCGAACCAAAGTGTGACGATGGCTAACTTTCCCTTCAGCATCATAACGCAACTCTTCTAATTGAGTGAGCAACCTTCCTTGATATTGGCACGCGACTATACGCCCCCAGTTACTTTTCAGGCGGGTTAGATAACCATTTTCATAATGGCATAGCCAAAAGTTATTGGCTGCATCTTCTAGTCGATGCAAACGGGCAGTTTGATTCGACTTTTTAAATAGTTTATCCGGCTGATCCGGTGCCGATAACCGATAAACATCTTCTGTTTCCCAAGTGAGCGTTAGTTGTTCTGCGGTATTTTCTGAATACTGGCCTAGCTCACGTATCACTGGCAAGCTGATAACCCGACCTTCATGGTTAAATAAACTAATTTCCCATTCTGAAAAACTTAAGTATTCACTTAGTGGATAGGTCCAGCCATGACCTATCCCAGTGTTACGTATATGCCCTGTTCGATAAGTTCGGTGCCACTCTAAAGGTAACGGGGTATCAATAACAAAATCCTGCTGAGTTAGCAGTTCTTCCCCTGTTACTAAACTAATGGGCTCACCACCTTTACAGACTTTGCTGTCTTCTGGGCAGGATTTGTTATTATCTATTTTTCCTGTTTCTTTAGTGGTACCAGATTTCGGATTATTTTCTACAATATGGTCATTTTTTGCTTTAGTAACACCATGATACTTTTTACGCTGCTTTATTTTTTTCAAGGCTTTGGCTAATTTCTGCAAGGTAGAAATAGCTTTTTTACCATAGCTGCCTAATTTAGAGGCTATATTGGTCGCCATGGCGACACCACCTGCTCCCCCTGAAACCGCTGCTAAAACAATGCCTACCACTATGTCAAAAATTGCACCACTTGCCATTCGGGTTTTATCCACGGCTGGCAAAGCATCCCAATAACGACCAGGAAAATCGCGTAAATAACTAAGCGTTTCTGGGTCATCCAGGATAGCAATTAATAATTCTTTGATTTCCACTGCATCGGCAATAACTTCATTGCCTTCATCTCGTGCCGTATTTAATTTACGCTCTAATTTATCGATATCACCCGTTGCAATGGCATTGAGAATATCAAAATACTCCATTTGGGCTTTACGCAGCACATCCGCCGCAAAGGTGGCCATATCCCAAATACCCGTGATTGAATCACCCACTCCTTCAAAAGCAGCACCAGTATAAATCAACCCTTGTTTCCACCAGGCCTCTTTATCTAGGGCTTCATCCATATAAAGCTTCTTGGCTTCCTGCTCTTTAATAATACCATCCAGGGCTGCAACAAACTCTTTTCTTAATTTCTCTGCTTCAGCTTCATCAGGGTTTTCACCGTAAATGACTTCAACTTTACCGGGCGGAATATTTTCTTCTCGTGCGTTGCCTTTAGCATCCAAGGTGCCAGATGCCACTTCATTACCATCCACCAGCACTCTATAAGGGGCTTTAGCCGCAGGGGTTTGATCGTGGTCTTTATAGCAATAATTTAACGCTAACCAATGATTATTTTTACTGCATTTAACAGTAGAATTGGGCTCACCTTTAGACAGGCTTTTGCCATTATCCACCATAGACTCAATAAAATTGGCAGTAGGCATAAATGACGACAGGTCAGACATAACTATTTATTTCCTTATCAGCCAGCAAGCTATTATGGCGTAATAGTAAACTTATTCACTAACAGGTGTTGCAAACCAGCCAGAAGCGTTATAACGCCCATACACTTGTTGCCATTTATCTACAGGCACTGCCATTAAGTTATCAATTAATTGATTATCATGTTGATGTTCTTGATAAGCCGAAAAATAAGCAGTCAGGGCATTGTCTTGATAAAAAGTTGGCCCCATTGAAAACATGAATACGACCCATTGGGTCATAGCATATTCTGACTTCATTCCCTGTTGTTGTGCTACTTTAATAGCTTGATCAATCAGTAAATCAATTAATTCAGGATGATACTCAGCCAACACTTGTGGATAATAATCGTACAAATGATAACGTGTATTAGTAAAAAGGACTTTATCTGATGCTTTATTTAGCTGAGCCAGCTGGTCTTTGCTTAACATCAACCATTCAGGCGCAATACTCATTTGGTTGTGGGGCTTTGGATTAAGAATAGCTTGCCACTCATCGGCTACAGGTAACCAACAACAGCTGATGGGTTTTAGTAAGTCAACCAAGGCTTCTGCCTGCCATTGTTGCTGCCATGGCCACCAGCGGCTAAGTACTCTGGGGTCAAATAACCGGAAGTTGACCTTTTTGCCATCTGGTAATGTCACTTGCAACATACTACGCAAGTGTGCCAATACTGTTTCCCTATCAAAACCGCTGGCAATAGGCCAAAACACACCTTCATTGGCAGGTAACTGAAATAGCCACTGCCAAAATGGGTGCTGCATATCCAGAGGTAACTCTATAATTAATGGTTGAATATCACTGGGTAAATCAGCACTATTAGGTAAAAACTGCTGATAGTCACACTCACCCGCTAACTCAAAAAACTTGGCTGGTAATTGTGGGTGCCCGGCGCTATCCAAAACGATATAACAGCGTTCTGTCGGGCAATCTGAAAAATAAGCCAACAGCTGCTCTCTTAATGCCCTAGCCATTTATTTATCTGCTCCCTGTTCACATTGCTCACAAAAAGCAGCGTCATTTTTACGGCCTTTATTCAACTGCCCCGAACATAATGCAGGAAAATTTAATTTATCCATTTGAGAGGGGGCTGCGGTTAATGCTGCTGTCACTTTACCCGCAATATCAGTAGCAGCCTGCAGTGCTGCCATTGCAGACGTAGGTGAAATAGCTGAGCCACTACTCGCCGAGCCACCACTATTTAACCGAACTAAAGGGCCTTGTACTTTTATTCCATCACTACCTAGGGTAATAAATGCGCCCCCTACTTTTAAGATGGCTTGACTACCGGCCTCGATAATAATTTTCATCCCACTTTTTAAATGAGCTTCTTGGCCAAACTGTTCTAAGTGTGCAGTCGCTGTGGTTAATTGATAATTATTTCCCACCGTTTGGTGTTGTGATTGAGCTATTTGCAGATGTTTTGCCATGTTAATCACCACATGCTGCTCTGATTTTATCTGTTCGTAACGGGCTGCATGGGTAATTAAATGCCGGTTACATTTTACTTGCTCTCGTTGCTCATTTTTTACATGCCAATCCAGCTCTTTCTCACCATGGATAAAAACCTGCTCTTGTCCTTTTTTATCTTCGAAGCGAATTTCATTAAAACCTTCACCTCCAAGACTGCTTTGGCTTTTTAAGGTGGTACGGGTTTTATTGATGGGTAATTTGTACGGAACAGGTTGTAGTTTATTATATAGTCTACCAGCAACAATCGGTTGACTGGGGTTACTATTAATAAAATCTAACATTATCTCTTGGCCCACTCTGGGCAAAACTAAACTTCCCCACTGAGGGCCAGTCCAGTTCTGTGCCACCCTAATCCAACAAGAGCTGTTTTCGTTTAATTGCCCTTGTCGATCCCATTGATACTGTACTTTTATTTGGCCATGGGCGTTTGTATAAATTTCTTCCCCCCCTGGACCTGTAACAACAGCCGTTTGAATGCCTTTAGGCTGATGAGCTATTTGATTAACTTTTTTATCAACCTGGCTACGAAATGGTATTTCACTTGGTAATGCAACAACACTATTATTATATTGGCAACCTTTACCATTCGCTTCTTCCTCTAATGATTGTGGCTGTCTGCCAATATGTTCAACTTTAACCAGCAAATAATCCTGATTTAATTTTTTAACTGGGTGCTGTTGCACTGTTATACGATGACCAGCTGTTAATCGCGGGGCATTTGTCTGCCCAGTGACTTCCCGTTGAGCTGCTTGCAATGCCTGCAATTGTAGCTTAGCACGGCTTTCACCATTAGCAGGTAGATCATACTCTCCCGGGTAGTGATAATGCTCTAATGCCTGTTGCTGTTTTTCTGCTTGATTAACCGCCAGATTTAACCCTGGTTGTTCAAAGTTAAAGTCCTGTAATACTACTTTACCCACCCCAGCCTTGCGTTTAAAAGATAACCGGTAAAGTGTATCTTGTTCTGGCACCATGCCAGAAACAGGGTAATAATCCAACGCTTTACTTAATTGAGGAAAGGCTGGCTTATTATCACCAATGATCAATTTATGGCCACCAGCGTCATGCTCAAAATGAAAATGCATCCCTTCTTCACGCATTAAACGACAGATAAACTGGTAATCAGTTTCCTGGTGTTGGACGCAATAGATACGTGGAGAATAATTGGTTGTCAGCCTAAACTGATAGTGCTGACCCGATATTTGCGCAGTTTCAAGCATCTGCTTAATAATATCAGGTACCGTTAAATTCTGAAAAATAAGGCTGTTAGTACGATGCTGCAAGTACCATATTTTTGGTACAAGTCTTATTTTATAAGTATGAAATTTTCTACCAATTTCTTGTTGCTGAAATAGACAAATTTCGCCATGCACGAAACGTGAATCTGTTTCTCCAGGGTTAGTCTCCCCCTGAATGGTTAAAGCTGCAGCTTGTTTGATAAAAGCCGTTGTATCGAGGTTAGGGTTTTCTGAAGCCACTACAACATCAAACTCATAAACGTCCGATAATGCCTCAATCCCCTTAAACCCAATAACCCTTAATGGCTCCTGACTCCCTGAAACTTCAATCGTAAAACGACTTCGATTAGCTGCAAGTGTCATATTTTATTGTTCCTTCATAAACTTAGGGGTTATGTTACTCTCGATGCTATTAGCTGCTAATGCGTCAATTGTAACGAACAATCAGGCTCATTGTACCAGCGAGTCATCATCTCCTGACGTACCACACATTTCGTGATTCCGCATGGCTTTACGATAATACCCAAGAGTTGGCATAGGCTACAGCTTTTAAACAAAACCGCCACAATCTGTTCATTTAACAATCAAAGCTCACTATTATTAGTAAGGCGAAAGGTGTACCTGAGCACTTTATTGCTCATTCTTACATAACATTAGTGATATGGCTCATTTCACACTATACCTATCATTAAGAAGCGCATTTACACTCTCTAGTACAAGGTCACATATGCTTGAACTGATTCCTAACTTACCAGATAACCTGATTGGCGTTATCGCTAAAGGTAAAGTCACAGGCCATGATTATGACGCCATTTTAATCCCCATTATTGAGGATAAAATAAACAGCCATGGCAAAGTAAGATTGTTGTATCAATTAGGAGAAGAGTTTGAGGGATTTGACCTGCAGGCCCTTTGGGATGATGCAAAACTAGGAGTAAAGCATTTTAAGGCATGGGAAAAAGTAGCCATTGTTACTAATTTAAAGTGGATCCGCCATGCGGTACAAATGATTGGTTTTTTAATTCCAGGTGAGTATAAAATTTTTGAAAATCACCAGTTTAATGAAGCGAAAGCCTGGGTATGTAGCTAATTATAACCCTTCTCATAAAGGGCTTTATTTAGTTTACCAAATCAAGTCAAATAGACTCAAATAGCGAAATAATTATATAATTTTTTGTTAACTTTCATATTTACTATGAATTATACTCATAAAACAAACCTAGCTATTTGATCACAACATTTTTCCATATCTATCAGTTAGACTGCTTAACGACAATAAAAATCACATTGCATTTCTTAACTTTTCATTACTTGCTGCCTGATTCGTTTTATTACTGGGAGCTCGTTTTTCTTGTAGTTGTGCCAAATTTTATAACCACTGGATAGGACCATATTAATATGTCTGCAAATCAAGTTAGGGCACCCGCCCCGCTTTTTGCTAGGCGGCTAAGCCCTCATGAAGCAAACGCCCTAAAGCTGTGCAACCAGTTACTTAAACCCATTAGCCCATTTAAAAATGTGCTTGAGTTCAGTAATGGAGATGAATGGTTTGGGCAAGGTTTAATTCAAAATGGAATAACTGACGACGTAGCTATGTTACGCTGGCGCCAACACCATCCTGTTAGTCGTAATGCTATTTTATACAATGGCCGAATGGCACCTTTGCCCAACCAATCGTTTGAATTAACTTGTGGAATTGATGTACTTCATCATTCTCGCGATCCTAAAGAAACCCTTCGAGACTTATTACGACTTACTAAACAGTACTGTCTTATTAAAGACTATACCTACAGTCATTTACCCAGCTGGTTTTTAGTCGCGCTGGAAGATATCCGCGGCAATCGAAAGCTACAAACCAACAGTACCCTACATTATCAGCACAAATGGGAATGGTTAAAGGTCTTTGATAAGGCTGGCTTTAAACTTGTTGAGCTAAAACATCCTGTTGGCTGTGACGGCTGGCCAAAACGGATATTAACCAAGCGCGTTCAATTCATTGGTTTATGGGAGCGAAAATAAACCAGGCATTGTTTTTTCAATGCCTTGAGTTGCTAATTAATATAAGGGGTGGCAATTATGCTTTATACCCACCCCTGAAATAGACGTTGCAAATATAGTTACTTCCCATCATAAACAGTTTCCAACTTCGATAAACCCTAAGCTGGGTTGTATAATTTGATTCCTTTCCTATATTTACTTTGAAACACATTAGTAAAAAAGTAGTACATTATTATGCCAACCGCCGAACTTAATGAGCTTCAGCAAACGATTAATATTCTGTGGCTAATGGTCGCTGCTGCCTTAGTTTTTCTTATGCAAGCCGGGTTTGCTGCTTTAGAGTCAGGGCTGACCCGTGCCAAAAATACAATTAATGTAGCCCTTAAAAACATCACCGACTTTACGGTTGCAACCGTGGTATTTTGGTTAGTTGGTTTTGCGCTAATGTTTGGTGACAGCGTCAGTGGTTGGTTTGGTAGTAGCAACTTTGCCATATCAGAAGCAGATACCCCCATGGACTTTGCTTTTTTTATGTTTCAAGTCACCTTTGCAGGTACCGCTGCTACCATTGTGTCTGGCGCTGTTGCCGAGCGAATCCGATTTCTTGCTTACATGATTATTACCATTGCTATTTGTGCATTCATTTATCCCGTTTCTGGCCATTGGATCTGGGGAGAAGGTGGCTGGCTTGCTGAAAAAAATATGGTTGATTTTGCTGGTTCAACTGTCGTTCATTCATTAGGTGGTTGGGTAGGCCTGGCTGGCGCATGGATTTTAGGTCCCAGGCTTGGCCGCTTTAATCCAGATGGCAGAACCGTAAGAATGCAAGGCCATAACCAAGTAATGGCTGTGATAGGTGTATTGATTTTATGGTTTGGCTGGTTCGGTTTTAATGGGGGAAGCACATTAGAAGCCACACCTGATGTCGCTAAAATCATTCTCAATACATCATTGGCGGCAGCAGCAGGTGGTGTGGCTAGTTTTTTAATTTCACTGTTTTTACATGGGGGAGAAATTTATATCGCTCGATTGTTAAATGGTATTATTGGTGGCCTGGTAGCCATTACCGCAGGATGTGCAGTTGTTGATCCAATGGGGGCTGCGTTTATTGGACTTTCAGCTGGTGTCGTAGTCTATGGCTTTGAATGGTGGATGGTAAAAGGGTTAAGAATTGATGACCCAGTTAACGTGGTAGCCTCGCATGGTTTTTGTGGTGCCTGGGGCACACTCATATTAGCCTTTGTTGCTGCTGATGGCGCATTACCAATAGCCAATCGCTGGGAGCAATTTTTTGTGCAAGCACAAGGGGTGATTGCCGTATTTATCTGGGGCTTTGGTACCGGCGCTATTTTATTTGGCATTATGCGCTATATGAAATTTCTGCGTGTGCCTGAAGAGGCAGAAAGAGTGGGTCTTAATGTTTATGAACATGGCACCACCACAGGCTTAATTGAAATTAAACAAGCCATGAAGTCTATTTTACCTAAATCAGAAGGTGGCGAAGGTGACCTCACTACAAGAGTACCTTTTGAGCAAGGTAGCGACGCAGGTGAAATTGCCCAAGCATTTAACACCTTGGTTGACTCTTATTACAACACAGTAAAATACCTTAATAGCGCATCAGCCAAACTAAACCAAACGGGAGAGTCACTAAATAACACCTGTGCAAGCCTGAATCAATCAGCTAAAGACCAAACGTATAATTCTGATAAAGTATTAAGCACTGTACAAGAAATGGTAAATATGACCAATCAAGTGACAGAATATGCTAATGAAATTTACGAGCGGACTTTAAAGGTATGCGAAGAAGCTAGTCAAAATAGAAGCATTGTTAACTCGGCAACTCATGCGATTGAAACCTTATCCAATGACGTTATTGAGGCAGCAGAAGTTATTCACCAATTAAAAAATGACTCAAATGAAATCTCGCAAATTTCTGACACTATTAATGACATTTCTGATCAAACTAACTTATTAGCATTAAATGCCAGTATTGAAGCCGCTCGTGCTGGTGAGCATGGGCGAGGGTTTGCTGTGGTAGCTGAAGAAGTAAGAGAGTTAGCCCAGCGAGCATCCAACTCAACTGAACAAATAAAACAAATGATCGATAAAATCCAGGCAGGGGCTATCAAAGCGGCAGAAGCAATGGAGCAAGGAGCAGAAAATGCCAGTGCGAGTGTTAATCAAGCAAAACAAATGGGCGAATCATTAAATAGAATTTCAGATAATGTTGAAAATATTACTGAGCTCACTCAATTAAGTTGCAATCAACTAAATACTTATAAAGAAGTTACTCATACGATCGAAACTGACTTATCAACAATTAACCATTTAGCCAAAGAGGGTAATTTAAGAGCAGATGAAACGGAACAAACCAGTTCATCACTATCTGAATTAATTAGAGAGATTCACGGCATTATCAACCAGTTCCAGGTAAGCAACAGTAATGAAAAAGCAGCTGTCGCCAAATAAGCGGATACACTTCGTAAAGAGAGTATCAGCCATGCCAGTGAAACTTTAAATAACTGCTCTGCCCTGGACCGGCAATAGTTTCCAGTTGTATCAAATGGCTATGCTTAAGGCGCATCATGGTTCGCTTTATTTCAACATCTTCTGCACCATTGTCAGCAAGAAAATCAATTAATTGATAATTAGTTGCCGTTCCCTGCTGTTTAATAAAATCTAATGATTTTTCAAAGAAGCTAACTGATTTACTACCTTTATTGTCACAACCCACATCAAGCTTCACTGACCGATCACCCGTTTCTCGAGTTTGCTCTGAAAAGGTATTATCTTCCTGCACACCACGACTTAGCTCAGCAATCAGTACCTTTAAATCATCAGTTGCTTCTATTGATAAGTCGACTGCTAAATCACCAATTTTACCTGTTATTTTAATTGCCATAGAAATCCACTTTGTTTCTCAGTGAAGTACATACAAAGGGTATGTACTATAACATAGCCTTACTCGTAATTTAGATCATCTACTGTTCACTGTGGACTTTTTAGACACAGAAAGCCTATAGATAATAAGTAAAACTACTTAATTTCCCCTGCCTTTTAACTGGCTATTGATATAACTCAATATTGTTACATTGTTCCCCGATTAATATTTCAGTTAACGCTTTGTTGCTGTCGATAAGGAATAATGAGGTCATTTTTTATGCGTACACCTACTGCTGTATTTACAACCGCTATTTTAGGTTTAGCTCTTAGCCAAGCTGCAATGGCTTATCAGGAAGGGGATTTTATCGTCAGAGCTGGTGCAGCAACTGTTTCTCCAAATGAAGATAGTGGTAATGTGAAGCTAGGTGGGACCAAAACTGATATGACAGTAGGGGCAGACAGCAATACCCAACTGGGCTTAACTGGGACCTATATGCTAACTGACCATATTGGGATTGGCTTATTAGCGGCAACACCATTCGAGCACACTCTTTCATTAAAAAATGGTGGTAATCTAGATGGCTCCCTAGCGGATGTAAAACACTTACCGCCGACATTAACTCTGCAATATTATTTCAATGACACCGCAGCTGACCTTCAGCCATACGTGGGAGCAGGGGTTAACTACACTACTTTCTTTGATGAAGAATTTTCCAGCAAACATAAATCTGCAAATTTTAATGACTTAAAATTAAAAGACTCTTGGGGTGTTGCGTTTGAGGCAGGGGTTGATTACAAGTTGACTGATAACCTGTTAGTCAATGCCAGTGTTTGGTATATCGATATTGATACTGAGGCTAGCTTTAAAGTAGGTAATACCAAAGCTAAAGTAGATGTTGAGTTAGACCCATGGGTCTATATGGTGGGGTTAGGGTATAAGTTTTAGAGAGTTAAACTATAGCTCAATCCAACTTCCCCCTTTGAAAAAGGGGGATTTTTACATGTTAATAAAGCACTGATGGCTCAATAACTCTGGTCCATCTAAATCCCCCCTAGCCCCCCTTTATCAAAGGGGGGAACAGCATTTGTGCAGCCTAATAACCCTTCAATCGCCGCCAAATCTGAATGTATGGAGTAATAGAGTGTTTGGTCACTAAGGCATGGATGCCTTTTTAGTTCTTGAGGGTTCATGGATGGCCCTTCAAGAACGGTGAACAAATACCCTATTGCTCCATACTCTCCCCCCACTACACATAAAACCCTTTCACTATCTTAGCAATCGCTGGGCGCCAGGCCTTTGCATGAATCCCAAACGTATCTCGGATTTTGCTAACCGATAACCGGGCATTCAAGTAATGGGGTAAATAGTCTAATTGGCCACACTCCTTCACTAACAACTTATCTGATGGGAGTTCATCGTACTGTAGTGCATCATTAAGTAATACTTCAGCAAATTTACTTTCTGCGACAGGCTCTACTCCACCATAATGATAGGTACCAAACACCTCTGCTTCACAGTCCAACTGATAAAGAATCGCAGTAATTACGGCTGCAACATCTGCTGCTGGGGTTGGATTACCCAGGCGATCAGAGGCCACCCACACTTCTTGATTTTGCTTTAACTGAGACAAGATAGTATTAACCAGATTATATCGTCTGGCACTGACAACCCAGCCTAAACGTAAAATAATATGATTTGGACAGCGCTCTCTAATCAGCTGCTCTCCTTGCCACAGACTGCCAGCTAAAACCCCCTTTGGATTAGCTGCATCTTTTTCTGTATAAGGCTCCGCCTTAGCACCATCAAAAACCAGATAAGATGATAAATGAATTAAGGTTGCCTGATGTTTTTTACAAGCGCTTGCCATTTCCGCTACAGCATCGCGATTAATCGCAAAACACCTTGAAGGCTCTGACTCCGCTTTCATCAAATCCCGATAACCTACTGCATTCACGACGATAGTAGGCTGATAACTCTTGATCAGCTCAGTGACTTTTTTGCTGTGAGTGATATTCAAAGCATCATGACTAGGTGCTTTAAAAACGATGCCATGTTCAGTTAATTGTTGACATAGCTCATGACCCACCTGACCTGAGCCACCAAACACTAATACTTTCATAAAGCAACTTAAATTATCCTGAAGCAACTTGTTATAAGCTTACCAGTTAATGCTAACCATCACCTATATGTCAACTGTCCAACAGCTGGTGTACTTCACACACCTTCAGCCAGCATGTGGTTCACATTCCCCCAACTGTTTGTTACCACTGCCAAGCAATTATAACCGCAAAAATAAGACAACAACGATATTGATTGTGCTAGCTGCATTAAATGATGCATGGCTATACCCCCTTTGGCTACAGCCTTCACTAGCACCCCCAGATGATTAAAAGTGTCCCTATTAACAGAAGATGGCAAACATTTTAGCTGAGAAGAGGTTGCAGAGCTCCTCAATCATGAAGCACAATCAAGCTATCTAGCCAAAGAATTATAGGAATGATGGCTTTTTATGATTGCAACTAACCCAAATAGTGTGCATGCAGAGCAAGATATCGCTGAAGATAAAATTTTGTTGGTTGATGATAATCCCACCAACTTACAGCTATTATTACAAACCTTGAATGGCCGAGGCTACAAGCTTCTTGTAGCTAAAAACGGTGAAAGCGCACTTAAAATTGCTCAAAAAAACAAACCTGCATTAATTTTACTAGACATCATGATGCCTGGCATTGATGGCTATGAAGTTTGCCGACAGCTTAAGGCCGATGCTGAGACTAATGGCATAACAGTTATTTTTCTATCTGCTCTCGATGAAACCAAAGACAAGGTAAAAGGGCTCAATCTAGGTGCCGTTGACTTCATCTCTAAGCCATTTCAACCAGAGGAAGTACTGGCCCGAGTTGCTACTCAGCTTAAAATTCATCGACTAGAACGCGCGCTATCTGAAAGAAATAAGCAGCTAGAAGCTGATAATCAGCGTATTCTGGAAGCCATGACTGAAGGCATTTTTGGCCTAGACCAGAAAGGCTGTATCACATTTGTCAATGAAGCTGCGAACCGGATGACTGGGTTTAGTGAAGACGATTTGATTGGAAAAGAGCTTATCAATATCCTGCTTAAACCAAATGACCCTGATACTGTTCCTATTCTCAAAACCTTACAGGATGGTTCAGAACAACACATAGAAGACGATGTGTTCTGGCACCATAATGGCCATCACTTCCCGGTTACCTACTCAGTCACGCCAATCAATACCGATCACCACCCTTCTGGTGCAGTTGTAGTATTTAAAGATATTACTGAACGCAAGCAAAATGAAGAAGCACTGCAAAAGGCGCTAGATGAACTACAAGAGCAAAAAGAGCGCCTTACCCATGTTTCCCGGCTAAGCACTATGGGAGAAATGGCTGCAGGGTTTGCTCATGAAGTTAACCAACCATTAACTGCCATTTGTAATTATGCCCAGGTGTGTAACCGGATGATTCAGCGTGATCCTTTAAATAAAGAATCGCTTTCTGAAGCGCTGGAAAAAATTGGCACCCAGGCCAGACGGGCAGGAGACATTATTGCCCGCATCCGTAGCTTTGTGAAAAAGCCTGCTCACTGCCTTGAGAAAGTTGACTGTAATAAATTAGTCAGCGATGTAGTCAAATTGGCAGAAGTAGATGCTCGCAATAACAACATGGAAATTCACCTCGATCTTGCTGATGAATTACCTCTCATTGAGGCCGACCCAGTACAAATACAACAGGTTGCTCTTAATTTGATCCGTAATGGTATGGAGGCTATGGGAGATCGAGAAACCCGCGATATAGGGGTTTGGGTTAAAACAGAGTTGGATAAAAGCCATCAATTTGTCAAAGTATCTGTTATTGACCGTGGCCACGGGCTAACAGAGGACGCTGCGGATAAACTGTTTCACCCCTTCTTTACCACAAAAAGTTATGGCATGGGGATTGGCCTTTCTGTTTGTGAGTCGATTATATCGACCCACGGAGGTAAGTTACGATTTGAAAACAACCCAGAAGGTGGCGCTATTTTTTATTTTACTGTCCCCACAGTTTAAGCCTGTTATTTTATGCCTAAGGCACTGGGTTTAACAGGTTTCATTAGCTGGTCTACCTCTACATATTTAATATAATGTAGCTGTTGTAGACTGCTGATGGTATCTTCAAGCTCAGTCTCGCTTGAAGCAACCACACAAATAATTAACCCTTTCTCTTGAAATGGACGAATAATTTGCAGCTGTTGCTGCCCAACCATACCTGCGACGTTATCTAACATTTGTGGGCTTTGGCGATCCTGCAACGTTTTAAACATCACAATCAGTCGAGCAGTATCTTGACTGGATAACGAGCAGCTGTGCCCTGCGATAGCTTGCCCTACTGACATTTGAATAGCGACAAATACGATACCAACTAATAAGATTACTTTGCGCAACATGGGCTATTTCCTTATAAAGGGTACCTCTAATGATAGAGGTATCTATAAAACAATTGATGCATAAGCAGTCCTGATTATTTCACAAGGAAAAGTGATAGCCAATGCAACCACTATTATCGCCTAATGCCTATCTGACACCTAGATGTATCAATATATTTACAGGTATTGCAAGCCAAATACCTTTTTCCTAAAAAAAGATATTTTATAAGCAGATATCGCTAAAAAGGCTATTTTTTCCAATTAACTAGCCTTTAACACACACCACTTGCTTTAAGGTATGGACGATTTCTACTAAATCTTCCTGAGCCTTCATTACCTTTTCAATGGGTTTATAAGCAGATGGTGTTTCATCAATCACATCCTTATCTTTACGGCACTCAACACCTTTGGTTGCAGCTTCATGTTCGGCCATTGTCACCAGTTTTTTGGCTTTAGTTCGTGACATAACACGCCCTGCACCATGGCTACAACTATTAAAACTTTCCGGGTTCCCTAGCCCTCTTACAATAAAGGATTTTGCTCCCATGCTGCCTGGAATAATACCTAATTGTCCCTCTTTAGCAGAAACAGCTCCTTTTCGAGTCACTAATACATCTTTACCATAGTGATGTTCTCTAGAGACATAATTATGATGACAATTGACAGCTAACAACTCTGCTGAAAAATGTCGCTGTAATGTTTGTTGAACTGCATGAATGACTCGCTTCATCATGACTTGTCGATTAGTAAAAGCATATTGTTGCGCCCACTCGACGGCTGCGACATATTGTTCAAATGACTCACTGCCTTCTGATAAATAAGCCAAATCCCTATCGGGCAAGTGAATATGCCAGCGCTCCATTTCTTGTTTGGCTTTTTCAATAAAATAAGTGCCAATTCGGTTGCCAACGCCTCTAGACCCACTATGCAGCATAAACCATACGCTTTCAGCTTCATCTAAACAGACCTCAATAAAGTGGTTGCCTGTACCCAGCGTACCTAAATGATTAATGTTATTGGTTTGCTGCAATACATGATGCTGCTCAGCTAATAGCTCAAAAGGTTTCTTTAATGGCTGCCAGGCATGTGCGACATCATTTGGTATTTCTCCCCAAGCTCCTTTATCTCTGCCTTTTCTGGCTCGCGCAGATCTTCCATGAGGGACAGCCACTTCAATTGCATGTCGAATGCCGTATAAATTATCAGGCAGGTCAGCAGCAACCAAGCTGGTTTTAACAGCCATCATCCCACAGCCAATATCAACACCAACCGCTGCAGGAATAACCGCTCCAAACGTAGGTACTACACTGCCAATAGTCGCGCCTTTACCTAAATGAACATCAGGCATTACCGCTACCCATTTATGAATAAAGGGCAGACTGGCAATATTATGTAACTGTTGTTTAGCCGCTTCTTCAAAAGGCAAACCACGAGTCCATGCCTTGATGGGAGACTGACCTTTTTGATGGATAACTTCGTATGACATAATAAACTTCCAATAATCGAGATAATTGCTTGCCAGCTGGTTGCTGGTTGTTACTGATTTAAACTTACTGAAAACACTTTTAAGGTTTCCTACAGCATGCACCATGCCAACAATCACACAAAGATCTAAGTCATTGATTTTATTTGACTTATGACATTGACTCTACACACCTTCTATCACAACAATATCTATTTAGATAGATCAATTATCCATAAAGATACATATGAATAACAATCTGCTTTATGACTATTGGCTCAGCTATACCCAACCCTCCCATTCCAAGCACACCGTAGTTGCGGAAAAAGCTCTCAAAAAGCTAGTTGGGCAATATCGCCAACCTTGGCGGCACTATCATACGCTGAAGCATATTGAGCAGATGTTGTCACTCTTTCAACAGTATGAGTCATCTATCAGCTCGCCACCAACAGTATTTTTTTCTATCTGTTTTCATGATTATTACTATTTACCCTGGCGGAAAAACAACGAAAAACGCAGTGCCATAAAAGCCATAAAGGAACTTGAAAAACTTCATTTAGGTTCACTTAGCCATGATGTTGAACACATGATTTTAGCAACTGAAAAACACTTACCAAGTGCAGATCTATTTCCCATCAATAAAACAGACACTGAATTATTATTAGACTTTGACTTAGCCATACTGGGTAGCCAATGGGTAAACTATCTACACTATTGCCAACAAATAAGAAAAGAATATTGGTTTGTACCCCAAAATAAATACCAAGCTGGTCGAAAACAAATATTAATGAATTTTTTAACCCGAGAAAGATTGTATTTTAGCGAACAGTTTTTTGCCCAACTAGAACAACAGGCTAGAGAGAATATTCAGCGAGAAATACAATTATTAAACCAGTAATAATGCCTTATGTGCCCAATATACTCTTCGCGAATATACCCTTCACGAATGATTTCTAGGTATTGTTATCTTCATTCCTAACCACCAAGGATGGTGTGAAGGCAGTTTATGCCTGGTGGAATGGATACCACCAAATAGCGCAAGGCAGGAGCAATAAACTCCCTTCACCCCAGTCATTTAGTTTATTAACTTCTTAGCCATATCAACCACATTACGCCCCAATTGAAGTGCCGTTTCTTGTTGTTCACTATTAACTAGGTTACCTTGCTCATCAAATGCTTCATACGCCTTACTCAACGCTAATTGTTTCGGCAAAGTAATACAGCCCAGCCCATCCAGAATAAACCGAACATTAGGTAATGCCCTGATACCCCCCAACCCACCAGGTGAAGCACTCATCAAACTCACGATTTTACCTTCAAAAGCAGCCAGTGCAGGCTCACCAGAAGAAGGTCGAGACAACCAATCAATCAGATTCTTTAGTGCTGCTGACATCCCTCCATTATACTCAGGGCTGGCTAATAAAAAACCATCACTCTCAGCAAACAATTGGTGCAATTTTTTAGCATTTTCTGGAGCACCGCTTGCTTGCTCATCGTCTTGATTTAAAATAGGTAATGGATAATCCACTAAATCAATAAAAGTAACCTCAGCACCTGCTTGCTCGGCTCCTTTTGCAGCTACTTGAACCAGCTTTTTATTAACTGATTCTTTCCGCAAACTACCAGCAAAGGCTAGTAACTTTGGTTTGTTTTCCATTATATTTCCCCTTAACTTTAACTATACTCTTTATTTTTACACCTAAAAATAATTCATGGTGGGTATACTATTAGCTTTACTGATTTTTTATAAAAGTATCCACTAATAGTAGAAAGGTCAACCTACATGACTACTTCCTTATCAACATGTAGAAATTCTAATTGGTTACTAGTTATTGTATGCTATTAATAATAGTACATAAAAATTAATGGAGTAATAATGGAAATAAAAACAGGTTCCTGTCACTGCGGCAAAGTCATATTTCAGGTTGAATTAGAAAATGGGCTTGAAGAACTTAGACGGTGTAACTGTTCACTATGCCGTCGCAAAGGCGCTATCGTAGCCAGCGTGCCACTTGACAAGTTAACCGTTACCAAAGGAGCAGATAACCTAAGCCTTTATCAATGGAATACTAATACAGCCAAACATTATTTCTGCAAAACCTGTGGTATTTACACTCATCACCAGCGCCGCAGCAATCCTGCTCTGTATGGCGTTAATGTGGCATGCCTGGAAGGAGTTAATCCATTTGATTTAAAAGACATAGCCACTGCTAATGGGGCTGGTCAGTCTCTGGTAGAAAAAAATTAAATTTGCTAACAGCCCGTCAGGCAGCGCCTTTCAGGGCCTTAGTTTTCCGCTCATTCTGGAGAAGGTTTCATCCTTATAAACCAAAATGAGCTCATAATTAAAAGCACTGCACAAACAATCCAAACCAGGGTGATACTATATTGTTCTGCAATAAAACCAAAAACTGTTGAGGATAGAACACTTCCCCCAGTTAATAATAAAGAATAGACTGAAAGTGCCGCTGAGCGATGATTATTATCAGTATTGGTACTAATAATGACCCTTGCTGAACTAACCCCCAGGGTAAATAAGAAAAAGAATAATAAATAAAAGCTAGCAAAACTGGTTAAGCTACTTGCAAAAGCTAACATTAATAACACTAGTGCAGCCAAAAAACGGCTACCAAACAAGAGAAACCGATGAGACTGTTTTAGGATTTTCAACAATAATGGCGCTACTAATGCAGATACTCCAGCAACAATGAAGTAACCACTGGATACAACCCCAAATATCCAAATACTATCTTGATCGACACTTAAAACACTTTTTAACTGAGGCTGCCAAAACGCTTCTATCGTTGACAAGGTAATACCGTAAAAAATAGTGGCAAATGAAAGCCACTTTATTACATCATGACTCAAACAAAATTTAAGTGCACCTAATGAGCGGTTTGCAACTGTTTCTTTTACTGCTTGAACCTCTTTCACTGTTTCTTCAATAAATAGAAATGTAAATACAAGTAGCAAGCCATTAAAAATAATATTGACCAATAAAATAACATCATACTCACTCTGAAAATTTAATGTGCTTTGTAACCATTCCCATTCAGGCAAAACACCCCCCGACAAAGAGCCAATCGCTAAACCAGCAGTGACAGCAAACACCACATAAGAGGTAGACTGGTGAAAATCCATATCACCTTCTGCTTTAGTAAAAGCATCATAAAACCAGGCATCTAACGTGCCAGAATACATTGCCCTGGCTAACCCTAATAAAGCAACACCCAATAAAATTAGTGGAAAACCATTCGCGATCAATACAACACCAATACCAATACTATTAATGACTAATGAAAGTTGATATACCAGCTTTCTACCATATTGATCTGCAACCCCACCTAGCGGCAACTCAAAAATTGCTGTACTACCAATCCAAACAGCCATAATTATGCCTATCTCACTTAAGCCTAATTCCCTGGTTTGAAAAAGCAATACAATGACAGGTAAAATAAGCCCAAAGGCAGCCCAATGTAAAAGTTGGTGAGCACAATATATCGTTGTTATATTTTTCTTGGTGTATTGCTTCATGACTAACCTACTACGCTTTATCTAATAAATTATAAATTCAGCGAATAATACCCGTTTATTGACAGCTAATAACAGTACTGTATCAACCAAACTTTTTTAGAGATGCCTTTCAACTAATTGACTATTTTTACACCTAATATAAGAAATAGTCGATAATTAGCACTGCTAGACAAAGGTATTATTTACTATTTGGTTTTGGTTCAGTTACCTTTCCCCCAATTTATAGGTTTATACAATCACCCGCCTAACTTGGCAGCAGCTAAGGAATAAACCCATGATCAAATTAAAGCGCTTACTAACAGCCGTTTTTTCTTGTTTGTTTTTAATACCATTTTATACAGCACAAGCCGCTCTTATTACGCCAGACTCTGCTACTGCATCAGGAATGACTTTTGCCGTAGGCTCAGCTAATGGTTTTATTGATGGTAATACCAGCAGCCAGGTATATGTTAACCCTTATAAAGCAGGTGCTTATATTGAATTTAATTTTTCAAATTACTATCTAAGCGACTCAATCCGCCTCTATAATGACTATGCAGTCAACGACGATAGTATCATTACATTTAATTTAGCGTTTTATAACGACACTAGTCTGGTTGCTTTAGAAGAAGACCTGTTATCCCCCACTGCTGTAGACACTCATGATATTGCTTACTCAAATACAGTAGGACCATTTAATCGAGTTCGGTTGTTTCCTATAGAAACTCAACTTCCTAATCGTTTTCAGATCAGAGAAATTCAATTTAGTGCAACAGAGGCAACCTCTATTTCAGAGCCACCACTCGCCTTATTGATGTTCATGGGGTTAATACCATTAATCCAAAGGCAACAGATAGCCCCTGTCTGCCTAAACCTGTTTATCAAGGTGAAAGCGCTTAAGAAATAAAAACTAATAGAAAAATTCCATCCTCTACCTACCTCAAGTTAATTCACCACTCGCTCTATTCCTTCATATTGTTTACGAATTTATTTCGACACGGTGCAGAGTCATACAGCACCTTGCAATACTACGTTCCCAAAGCAGGTACTTACACCAAATTGTCGACAGAATACTGTTTGACAAAAATTCATGTACAGGTATGATGACTGTTAGGCTGCATCAGTGCTTTCTTAGCAATACAACAACAAACAAATGAAAAAAGAAGTAAAGAACTGAAGAAAAAAGAACAAATACCAAAGCGCAGCAAGAGAGCTAAGAAAAGAAAACAGACAATAGAACAAAAAGAAGGAGTCACCATGAAAACCGTTAGCTTTACACGCTTGAGCGATGGCACCCGTGAAGAGTTTGAATACCTGGATAGCTTAGAAGAGAAGTTTCGAGCAGGCTTGCCTGACCGTATAATAGAAGCATTAAAGCGACTGGAATTCACTTTAGGTGGCTATCCGATTAATCGCCTTGAACACTCCTTACAGTCTGCAACACGAGCGCTTAATAATGGAGAAACTGAAGAGATGATTATGGCGGCACTGGTTCATGATATAGGTGATGATTTAGCGCCTTGGTCTCATAGCGAAATGGCAGCCGCTATTCTCCGCCCGTTTGTGTCTGACAAAACCTATTGGATAGTTAAGCATCACGGTGTTTTCCAACTTCACTATTATGCTCACCACTGCGGTGGAAACCCTAATGCTCGTGATGCTTTTAGAGACTCACCATGGTTCGAAGACTGTGTTCATTTCTGTGAGGAGTATGACCAAAATTGCTTTGATCCTAACTACAACTGGAAACCTCTATCTTTCTTTGAGCCAATGATTCACCGCTTCTTCAGCTCCCCCCAACAAGCTGATCATGAATATACTGCTCGTTATGGTTAATTAATAGCTCAGGTGCTTAACAGGGCTCTAACCCGAATATTTCATCATTCCACAGAGAAAATCCATGTAGCCCAGTGAAATCAAGGCCTTTAGCATTGGATATATCTAGCAAAATATCCGGGTTAACTCCTCATTTACTAGAGTCTGGCTGATATAATATTAGTTTTCTCCTTAAAGCATCTGTTCCCTACTCAATACCTTCTGGCCTACACACTATATTTCGATAGAAGCATTGGGCTATAGCCTATACAATTCTACTCAAGAAAATTGACAGTTACCCTAGTAATCCCGGTAAGTACTGACAATCACAAGTATTGTATAAAATATTTTTAAGATGGCCTCAGCTTTCATATAGACCAGGTTATTGAATGATGTTTTCAAAACAAAGCCTTGAAGAGCAAGCAGTTGAGTATTTAAGAGAAAAAATTCTTTCTGGTGCTTATCCTACCGGCGAAAAACTGGTGGAGAGTAATCTTGCGAAAGATTTAGACTTATCTCGAACAACAATCAGGATGGCCCTTAACACCCTGGCGAACGAAGGTTTAGTAATTCAAAAGCCATACGCTGGCTGGCGAGTTGTGTCTTTTACTGAGCATGACCTTTGGGAGATATATCACTTAAGAGTTGCTTTGGAAAGTAAGGCTGCTGAAATGCTGGCAGAACAAATAACAGAAGAAAAAAGCAGCGAACTTAAAAGCTTTTTTGAAAAATACACTCATTTGTGCAAAACGCAGCCGGACAACCTTGAAGAAATTTGCAGATATGATCTAAAGCTACATCAGCTAATTGTATCGTTAAGTGGTAGTCAACGACTGGCGCGGATGTACAGCAGTGTTTTGAATCAACTGTTAATATTTATCAAAATGACCCACCTGGATTTCGATGCACAGGAAAGTGCAAATACTCACATTAAGTTAATTAAAGCAATTTGCGAAGGAAATTCTCAGTTAGCAGGCAAACTAGCCAAAGAGAATGTCACCACTTTTACAGAACTGGGCAAAAAACTACAGCAAAATAGCTAGTAAATTAACCAGAGCTTGCTAAGTGAAAGGCGGGTTGCCTTTCCTAGCAAGCCAACACAGTACAAGGAGCCCGTCAGGCAGGCTCAGAAATAGTTTCGTTTGATTTAGCAGCGGACTCTTGTAGTATTGCCTCAACTGTTTTATGTCCATAATCAGTTTTCAGCCACTTAATAAAACCATAAACCATATAGCCAAGAATAAAGCTTAAAGGAATAGAAGTTACGATGGCACAGGTTTTAATAGTATTTAAAGGGGCTTCAATAAACAACATTGCCAATGGCACAGCAGCCAACATGATACACCAAAACAATCTATTGATAGGTGATGGATCTTCCCCCTCTTTCAGACCTCGGGTAACGGTAGAAGCCATAGTAAATGCCGCAGAATCTAAGGTAGTTGCTAAAAACAATATAGAAATTGCAGCAAATAGTACTATGAATATTGCACTCATAGGCAAGGTGTTTAGTAACTGCACAATAGCAGGATTGCCTTGACCAGCAGCAACCATCCCTGCCACATCAACTAACCCATTGATATTGGCATGTTGTGAAAAGTTACCAATAACTCCAAAGAAAAAGAAACAGCCTGCACTACCACTCACTAACATATTAGTAATGACTGCACGTATAGTACGCCCTTTTGAAACCTTAGTAATAAACAAGGCAACGAATGGCGTATAGGTAATCCAATAGAGCCAGTAAAAAATTGTCCAGCCTTCCGGGAAACCACTGCTTTCAACTGGATCAGTCCATAGGCTCATTTTAATAAAGTTTTGAAACATAGTACCCAAGCCATTTACGGTAGACTTGGTTATGTATAGCGTGGGTCCAATAATAAAAACCGCTAGGCAAAATCCAAGAGCAAGGTATGTGTTCACACTGCTAATTCGTGCCATTCCCTTAGCAATACCAACGTATGAACTTAAAGAAAAGATCGCTGATATAAACAGAATAATACCTAAGTTCATCCCAAAACTGGGTTTAATACCGATAATAGAAGATAGTATTTCTGCCACCATAGGTACAGAAACCCCCAGCGTTATAGACAACCCACCAAAACAGGTGAAAATAAAAATTGTATCAATTAATCGGTAAAGCCTTCGCCACATAGGGGTTATCTCTTTGTTCCCCCTCACCGCAGAACAAACTGCCGACAAGCTCAAACCAGGATTTTTGCGTACATGAAAGTGATAGGCAACAGGTAATGCTGCAATACAATAAGTAGACCAGGCACTAACCCCCCAGTGGAATAGGTTATAAGCCGTACTAATTTCATAGGCTTCAGTTGTGCCTTTTTCGATTCCTAATGGTGGTGATGTGAAATAATAAGCCCACTCAGCAAACGCCCAGTAAACAGTCGCAGAGCCTAAGCCTGCACAAATCATCATTGCCACCCAGCTAAAGGTGGAGTATTCAGGTTTAGAACTACCTAAACGTATATTTCCATATTTACTAAATCCAAGTATGACAAGAAACACTACAGCAAAAAAAACAATAAGCAGTATTGGTGCACCAAAAATCATCGTTAATAAATTAAAAATATAATTTGCTCCCGATTTACCAGTCTCAGGAAACAAAGTGAGGATAGCTACAATGGTACTGACAGTCATCAGGCTAGTGGCAAGTAATAATAAATCTAATTTTTTTGTTGTTATCATAAGTCTCTCCTTCTTGTGTTGAAACTTGCAACACAAGGCTAAAAGGATCGCATCAGCTTAAGGGCCCTCTAATAAGAAATTGTTTGCTGTCTCTGGCCTTCTGGTAAACACACAATCCAGGTGTTGCTTTGAAGGCATGCTGGCAGCCTGTTGAAAAGCAATAACACCTAGTGGTCCTTAGCCAATGATTATATTGGATCTACCTATCTAAAATTCTTGGCACTGAATAAAGCTAAATATTGACTAAATTGGTTCATTGCATACTCCTTATATATGTCGACTGTTTTTAGAATACTGCAGATTGTATGACAACAAATATCGAATGTTAAGCAAATATTTATGCATGACGTTTTCAGACCCTATTATTAGTCTGAAACTGTTTTAACTACGCAATGGAGATAACGCTAGGATTTGGGATGAGGCTATATCTATACTAAGTGCAAACGCACCAGAGAGTTTGAGAGTGCAATGTGAAGCTATTAGCAATCGTTGTTTTTAGTGCCTTTTGGGTGTTACATCCAGCAGCAAATGCTAATGAAACTGTACGCCTTTCTAATGGTGAGTGGCCACCATTTATGTCAGAACACTATAAACACTATGGTGCAGCCTCTGATATTGTGACTCAAGCATTCAAACTCCAAGGTATCGAAGTGCAATATGGCTTTTTCCTTTGGGATAAATCCCTTAAGCTCGCACAAACAGGTCAGTGGGATGGCTCACTCATTTGGACTTGGAATGAAGAACGAGAAAAGCTCTTTTTGTATAGCAACCCAGTTATCACTTTACGAACAGTGTTTTTTCATCGAGTTGACACTGTTTTTGATTGGAAAGACTGGAACGATTTACAAGGTAAAACCGTTGGCGCAACCAAGGGTTACTATTATGGCGAAGATTTCAAGAAAGCAGAAGAAGCAGGAATTATATCCGTTATACGCCAACCAACAGATATAGCTAATTTTAAAAAGCTACTGCTTAGAAAAATTGATTTATTTGTGATTGATACAGAAATTGGTTATGAAATATTAAATGTACGTTTTCCAGTAGGTATAAAAAACCTAATCACTAATCATCCTTTACCTGCCAGAGAAACCAGCTTTCACCTTCTTATCTCTCGCAAAATCAATCGGGGAACTGACTTAATATCAGCGTTTAATACTGGCCTAAAGGAATTAAAAAAGAATGGAATGTATGAGCAGATATTAGACAACGTTATCATGGGAACATACCGCCCAACATCAAATAAACCTTCTAATTGATCTACATCATCTTTTTCTCTATACCCTATATTATGGGTAGTAGTTTTAAATAGCCTATACTTTACTCACCACATAGACTATCCATCGGTATTGATAGAATGATTTAGAGCTGAACATGATATTATGTAGTCTATTTAGAGCAAAAACTACTACTCTTATTTTTTTTACCTGTTGGTGTAGCTTATTTTCTCAAGCAGAAGAAGTTATTCGAATCACCAATGGTGAGTGGCCACCCTTTATGTCCCAAAACTATCGTCATTATGGTGCTGGCTCGCATATCGTATCAGCCGCATTTGCTCTGGAAAATATTAAGGTTGTCTATAGCTTTTATCCATGGAAAAGAGCAATGAAACAAGCGAAGGAAGGCAAATGGGATGCAACCTTATTATGGGGTAAAAATGAAGAACGGCAAGAATATTTTCTATACAGCGACCCTGTTTTAACCCTTCGAACGGTTTTTTTTCATAGAAAAGATATGCCTTTTGACTGGAAGGTTTGGGATGACCTAAAAGGTTATACACTAGGTGTTACCCGCGGCTATTATTATGGAGAAGGGTTGAAAAAAGCCATCGAGAGTAATATTTTTGACGTTCATATTGCTAATACAGATGTAATTAATTTGAATAAACTCTTAGGAGGTCGAATTCAACTGTTTGTAATAGAGCCTGAAGTTGGCTATGAGCTATTAGCTGAGCACTTCTCTGGTAGCAGTACAGACTTGCTCACCAATCACCCCCGCCCAATACGTGAAGCTTACTGGTATTTATTAATATCAAAAAAAAGTCCTAAAGCACGGTATTGGTTAGAAAAGTTTAATAAAGGACTTAAAGTATTGACTCTTAATGGCAAGCTTGATCAAATCATGGAAGACGTATTGTTAGGAAAATACCGCCCTGACAATAAATAATCAAACAATACACTTATTATTCAGCTATGACACTCGCCATTACAACCCCAAGGCTACATATCCGCTGGTTAACAGAAGCAGATTCAAGCTTTATCTATCAATTATATAACACAGAGCTTTTTTTGAAATTTGTAGGAGATAAGCAACTTCATTCGATTGAAGCAGCCAGGCAATATCTGTTAAATGGCCCTATTGCTATGTATCAACGCATTGGCATCGGCCTTTATATGGTAGAAACACTTGAAGAAAATACTCCCATTGGTATTTGTGGATTAATTAAAAGAGATTTTCTTGATGATATTGATATTGGCTATGGATTTCTTCCTGAATACTTTAACCATGGCTATGCCTTTGAGGCTGCTAAAGCAGTGATTGATCATGCCCGAAATACATTAAAACTTAAACGGCTAGTCGCCATTACCTCACCTGATAACCAAGCCTCTATTAAACTGCTTAGCAAGCTTGGGCTAAGATTTGAAAAAAGCATTCAAGAAACCAAAGACTCCCCTGTTAACAGTCTATTTGGCTTGAACTTTAGAGAAAGTTAACTAAAAAAATAACTTACAAAGCCAGCAATTAGTTAAACTTTCTCACAGGCTAAATTACCTAGTAATAATATTAACGTTGCCGAATCAACCCTTCCTGAATAGTGGATGCAACCAGTTCACCTGCCTGGTTAAAAAACTGACCTCTTACCAACCCTCTTGCACCTGAGGCAGATGGGCTATCAATGGAATATAACAGCCAATCATCAAAACGAAATTTACGATGAAACCACATCGCATGATCAATCGTCGCAACCTGCATATTAGGCTGCCAAAAAGACACACCATGGGGCAATAATGCCGTGGTAACAAAGCTAAAATCAGAGGCATAAGCAAGCAAATATTTATGCACCCTTGGGTCGTCAGGCATTTTACTGATCGCTTTAAACCATACTTGGTGCTTGGCTTCGCGCTTTTCGGGAGCCAAATAATTAATAGGCGTTACTGGGCGAATTTCTATTGGCTGATCACAAGTGAATTTATCTCGTAAGCTTGCAGGAATTTTTTGCTTACAACGGCGAGCCATTTCCAGCTCTGAGATCAACCCATCCGGTGGGGCCACCTCAGGCATTGGCATTTGGTGCTCAAAGCCCTTTTCTTCTATCTGAAATGAAGCTGACATATTGAAAATTGGGCGTCCTTTTTGAATAGCCACCACTCGTCGGGTAGTAAAGCTTTTACCATCGCGAATACAGTCAACATCGTAAATAATAGGTTTTGATGCATCACCAGGGCGTAAAAAATAACTGTGAAAAGAATGCACAGACCGGCTTTCGGGCACAGTTTGTTTAGCGGCAGATAACGCCTGGCCCATGACTTGGCCACCAAATACATTAGGAAAGCCTAAATCCTGACTTTGGCCTCGAAACAGAGTTTCTTCTATTTTTTCCAGCTTTAATAAATTTAATAAGTTTTCAAGAACATTACTCATACTGATACCAGCTATCAACTTTATGATTAGTTATTTACCTTTGCATACCATTCCGACGGGTTAATCAATGTTCCCTGCTCGTCTAACTCAGGATAAGCCAGCCCTCGTTGGTCACAATACTCAGCCAGTTCAGGATACGCCCACTGAAATAAAGTCTGCTGATAAACACCCTGGTTTAGCCTGGTGTGTTTATATAGACCCGCTTGCTCACGCTGGCGTTGTGCTTCAGCCAAAATGACCGCAGCAGCAACTGATACATTAAAAGATCCCACCATACCTTGCATTGGAATCGTAATATGCTGATCAGCTAATGTTGCCGCAGTGGGACTTACTCCTTTTTTTTCAGCTCCTAATAACACTGCACAAGGCTGACAATAGTCAACATCTCGAAAGTTAACCGCCTGCTCGGAAAAGTGCGCAGCATAGATAGCATACCCCTGCTGTTGTAACTGCGTAATAGCATCCGTCACTTCATCATATAAGTTAACCTGTACCCAGCGCTGACTTCCACAAGCACGACCGCGAAAGTCCCGATAGCCTTCTTTAGGCTGGGTAACATGAATTTCATGAATTCCTACCGCGTCACAGGTCCTGATAATGGCGGATAAGTTATGGGGTTTATGTACCTGATCGGTTAATACAGTCAAATCAGGCTGCCGCAGATTTAATGTCTGTTGGTATTTTTGATAGCGTTCTGGTGTCATAAGATTGTAGTGGCTACTGCAAAATAGCAACATTTTACTTACCGCTGACCATTTACACCACTCATTTTCTCGGCAATATAACGCTCAAAAAATGAAGGAAAGAGCCGATATAAAAACCGTGCACTTTTATTGAGATTAGATAAAACCAACAGCCGCTTCCGCTGCAATGCTCCCTGATAAATCGCCTCAGCAACATCTACAGCCGAAGACAGTTGCCCCTGCCAGGAAAAAGTGTGGGTATCGATCCCACCATCACCTTGCAAAGCATTACGATTCAAGTCTGTAGCTGTAAACCCTGGGCAAACCAGCATGACATCCACTCCTTGTTCTGCCACCTCTAGTCGTAAGCAATCAAATAAACCATGTAGCGCATGCTTGCTTGCGTTATAGCCACTGCGATGCCACAAAGGAGCATACCCAGATACACTACTCATGGTGATTAATTGACCATGCCTTTCAAGTAAACTGGGCAGTGCTGCTTTCGTACAATGAACAGCCCCAAAATAGTTAACCTCCATCACTCGTCGTAACACTTGAATATCGGTATCAACAAAGGCACTACGATGGGTAATGCCGGCATTATTGATCAACACATCAATACCTGCAAAGTGATCAATAATATGATTGAAGACTTCATGTACTGACTGACAATCAGCAACATCACACTTTACACCCAACGCCTGGGTATTGAGACTTTCTAAATGATTGACCATGGTATCCAGCTCATCCTGGTTTAAGTCCAGCATGGCCACCCAAGCCCCCGCTTTAGCAAACCGCAAGCAAAGCTGCCTGCCAATTCCTGCACATGCCCCAGTAATCACTACTACTTTGTTACGGAAATGCCCCATAGGATTTGTCATAATTATCATTATTTCCTTTCAACAGGCCCTATATCAGGGTAGCAATAGCTGTCAGCCTTTTAAAAGCAAAAAAACACCCCATCTTCTTATCTATACCTAAACCAGAGATACCAAGTAGTGTTTATAAGGAACTAATATGTTACTAAGCTTTACCCTTGCTTCACTGCTACTTATTGGTGGATTAAGTTATTATTTACTGATTTATCCTCGCCAAAAGATTAAAAAAATTATCAACCAACCATTCCCCACTCAATGGCAACAATATCTACAGCGAAATGTTTCGTTTTACAAACAAGTACCTGACTCGATCAAACAGCGATTACATCAGTTAATTTTACTGTTTGTAGCACAAAAAAAATTTTATGGTTGTGCTGGCCTAACCATTACTGATGAGATAAAAGTTACCATCGCGGCTCAAGCTTGTTTGTTAGTGGTTGGCCGTCCTGATAATTGGTACGACAAACTGCAGTCTATTCTGGTTTACCCCGGTTCATTTCAGTTGCATGGTGAAAATACTGATGATATTCATCAGGTTTCCCCAGAAATAAGGTTGGGTGAATCCTGGCAAAATGGTCGTATTATTCTCTCCTGGCATGATGTGAAGTTCGGTGGTTTATATCCTGATGACGGTCATAATGTGACTTTCCATGAATTTGCTCATCAATTGGATACAGCCGATGGTTATGCTGATGGTTTACCACAACTGGCAATTAATCAGTCATATAGTGTCTGGACCCAGGTATTTGCAGAAGAATTTCACCGTTTAAGAGCAGCCGCACAAAACGGCAATAATAGTGTAATGGATTATTATGGCGCTACTAACCCCGCAGAGTTTTTTGCAGTTGCGACAGAAACTTTTTTTGAAAAACCTCATGCCATGGCCCATGAACAGCCGGAACTATTCGAACAATTAATTGGGTTCTATAAGTTGGACCCAAGAGAGTGGCAGCATTAACTATCCCCTAATATGCTATAGCTAAGCCAATAACTCTCACACAATGGATGTGTTTATGTTGCCCATTACCCGCGTCGTGTTATTTAAACATGGTGTTGCCTACTATCAACGTGATGGTCAGGTGACAGACAATGAAATAATTCAACTATCGTTTAAGCAGGAACAAATGAATGATGTGCTTAAAAGTCTAACCACACTTGATTTTAATGGTGGTACTTTTGGTGCACTTTCCTATGATAGTGAAGAGCCTGTTGATAAACGCTTAGCAGAGTTCAATATTAAAATTCCTAAAAAAGGTGCAATTACCAGCTTACTAGATCAACTGAAAGGGGTTAAGGTTAAACTCAACCATGACAACCAAGCTATTACCGGTTCAATCATTGGTATCGAAGAACTACCCATTGCCAATGACAACAATCTGTCAGTCCCCCACTTAGCTATTTATACCTTAACCAAGGGTATTGTTCATTACCGTTTATCAGCATTATCCGAAATCACAATTGAAGACCACTCAGTTCAAGAAGAACTTAATTCATTACTGGATATTTTTGCGGCCAGTTTAAATAAAGGCCAAAAACGCTTATCCATTTATACCGTGGGTAAAGGTGAACGGAAGATATCTATTACTTATGTCGTGGCAGCACCGGTTTGGAAAACCTCTTACCGTTTGGTATTACCAGACAACCAGTCTAATGCAGACAATTCCAATGACTCAGAAAAACAATTGACCATTTTACAAGGCTGGGCATTAATTGATAATACGACAGATGAAGACTGGCGTAATATTAAGCTATCATTGGTGGCAGGCTTACCCATTTCTTTCATTCATGACCTTTACACACCAAGGTTTCGGCAGCGCCCTGAAATTGCTGTTGAACAAGCCCCTGTCACAGCACCTCCACTGGTAGAAAGAGGCTACCAGTCAATGCTTGAAGAACCAGAAGCCATGCTAGACCTAGCAGGGGCTGATACGGAAGTATTTGCAGCAGCGGCTGCCGAGCCTATCGCGGCAGGTGCAGCTCCTGAACCTATAAGCAGAGCGAAAGCTTTTGAACAATCTATTAATATACAAACGCAAAATCAGGAAATGGGTGACTTATTTTCTTATGACATCACTCAGCCTGTCGATGTAGAACGTGGCCGGTCAGCATTAGTACCTATTTTACAGACCAATATGGCAGCCAATAAAATATTATTTTTTAATGCCGATATTCGAGATATCAATCCAATGTCTAGTATTTGTTTGCAAAATACTTCAGATCTTACTTTAGAAGGCGGCCCAATTACTGTTTTTGAAGGTGATAATTACGTTGGTGAAGCGATGCTAGGCACTATGAAAGCTGACAGCGAGCAGGTAATTCCTTATTCAGTAGAACTTGGCGTTACTGTCAGGAAAAAAATCACCACTAGCGAACGGCATTATACCCACGCAACCAAACAGAAACAGCTTATTATCAGGCATTATCGTGAAGAATATATTACTGAATATACGATAATCTCTACACTAAATGAAACAGCCACTCTTTACCTAGACCACCCATTTAGTTATGAATTAAGCGAACATACTGACGATTTAATTGAAACCACAGACAACTACTGGCGTTTTCATATACCCCTACCTGCTAAACAGCAAACCATATACCAAGTGGTTGAAGCTAAACGCAGTTACGATGCTATCCAAATTCCTAATATAGCCAACCAAGAGATTCAGGCTCTCAATCAATTAAAACTAATCTCTAGCGAAATTAAACAACAACTGGAGGTTATCGCCAATTTAGCCGCCGAAAAAACCAATTTAGCACAGCAACACAAACAACAACTAAATCAACTAAAGAAAATTGAAAAAGGTCAGGATAGGATAAGAAAAAATATTGAAGCATTAGGAAGTACCCCAGAAGAGTCACAGTTAAGACAACGCTACGTCAAAACTTTAAGTAACGAAGAAGATCAACTTGAAAAACTGTCTCAGGAAATGAATAAACTTGATAAAGCAGTCAGCAAAAAATCCGCTGAAATTGAACAAGCGATAGAGGAATTGAAGTTTGGTTAACTTTATGGTCAATATACAAACAACCACTGGGTTTGATAAGAGGAGTATAACCTATTTTGGTCGCTAACCGGCTGCTTGCTCTAGAAGCTGACGGTTATCCTAACTTAGCGATTACCCATAATGCCTACTAGATGACAGCACACTAGCTAGAAATAAGCAGAAGACACACCTTATAACAGAATGGGAAAATCAACCGCTGATAAAAAAATGTCAGTGATTTTTAATACAGAGACCTTTTCATATAAGTAGACTTTTACCAGAGTTACTTACTGCCGTTTTAACCATAATAGAGCACAGTAAGCCAGCGTTAAGCTGACTTCTTCTGTGCTATGTAAACCACTTTCGTTGCAGTATATCATCAACAATACTGTAGACACTTTTATGCAGCAATAGACCCATAGTCGCTTAGCCGTTCATACACTTGAGCAACTTTTTTATTACTTTTACTCAGCCCTAACTCATCAAAAAGTTTTTCCATTAAATGCTGGCTAAATTTCTTGCGTTTCCATGAGGCTATTGAAATATTTGTCTCCTTTTAACTGCAGATCTTCTAGTTTAAATAAATTCAGTGCTACCAATGAAGCATTCAAATGAGTATGAATGGCTTCTTTTTTGCGTGATCTGTGTTAATACGGCTTAGACAACCGCATTCTCGCAGTTGCTATCTTTGGTTCAACCTACCTCTATAAGACCAAAAACTGTCTACAGTATTGTAATATGTAAAGAAACGTAAAACTCTTTGCTTTCAGACAATAGCCACGCTATCAATTACCTTAAATTGGTATAATACGCATTCATACTATATAAAAGCATTATAACGAAAGATATCTCGAGGGCTTGATATTCAATCAGCAATTATTTGGCTAGGTGTCCCAAGTGTAACCGAGCCCATTTTGTTGTATATTTTTGATTTTTTTTGCGAAGCCAATATAAACAGTAAAGGAGCCTATTTCTATATGCCTTCCGTACTAGCAAAGCCTGATAATTAGTACTTACCGCATAGATTTATGTGCATTCACTTCTTTTAGGAGAATATTAATATGCTTAGAAATATATCTTTAAATTTTTTATTAATAGTAAAACTGCCATTAGTACTTGTTGCTACTCTAAGTTTTTCGGCTGTTTCTCAAGCCGCTAAAACTTGCCCATATTCCACTGAAAATAACTGGGGTACTTGGAGAAGCACCAGTGCTAGTTATGGTTGTCTCCATGGTCTATGGATATTCGACATAGGCGGTAAATGGGTAGACTCAGACGGAAACGAGGTGGATACGGTGACTCTCAAAATGGAAGCAGCTAGGAGAAAAAACAGTAATGATTCTACCAACCAAATTAAGCTAAATGGCTGGGTATATTCAACAGGCGCCGCACTTCCATCAAAACATAGCAACGCATTAAACGGTACAGCATTTCAGATAAAAGAGCTACGATATCCCTTTACTCAAAAGAAAAGATACACTGTTGCATTCAATGTTAGCGGTGATGGTACAATGTATTTATTTGATAGTTGCACAGGTAACTATCACATGGCTACTGTATATGAAACTATCACACGAGAAGTAAAATTATCAGGTTACAGTGAAAAAGGCTGTAATCTAACAGCTTATTTATATACTACTAGCCAACACACTAAAATTCTAAGCTACTCAATGAGATAAGAAAACAAACTAGGCCAATACCAATAGTATCTATTGTTTTATTCATGAAAATAATAGCTTAAAAAACTGCTATTACTCGATTCCGAAGTTTTTAATGCTTGACTAGCAGGATGAGGAAGACTTAAAGGGCTGGACTACAGGCATGGCTCCATTTCTTCGCCTAGCAAAGAACGATCAACACGACACCTGCAGACCAGTTATGGTGTAGTAT
>NZ_JAPMOU010000046.1 GCF_028858535.1 Spartinivicinus poritis | reverse complement strand
TGAGTCATTAAAATACAGAGCGGCTGCATGAATAAATTAGCAGTTATGTCAATCTAAAAAAACTTCGGAACCGAGTATAAAGGTTTATTGGATAACGTTAAAAGCGAATACTTTAGCCGACAGTATGGCTATGACTCGCTATTGCGGTTAACCACCAGTACGCAGCGTTCTTACAATGAAACCTTTACGGTTGAAACCCAATACGACGAGTTTAGCCGCCCGGTTAAAACCGTTTACCCAACCGGTTTAGCGATTGCCCAGCAATACAATGAGCACGGTTATTTAAAAGCCATTACCGATGGAAAGGTGGAAAACCCGAAAAAGTATTGGGAAGCAACAGAAGTCGATCCGTTTGGGAATGTGGTCGAATCTGAGTTGGGTAATACTATTAAAAATACCCGCTTCTTTGATCCCAAAACTGGCCGGTTAATCGCGATTTCTGATCGTCTCAGTGATGCTAACCAAGTTAATTTATTGGAATTTAGCTATGACGATATCGGCAATTTAACTAGCCGCACCGATACACGGTTAAGTATCAATGAAACTTTCCAGTACGATCAGCTTAACCGCCTGACCGATGTGTTAGCCACCTTCAGTGATGGTAAAACCCAAAACACGCGGGTGGAATATGATGCGATCGGGAATATCACTTTTAAATCCGATGTGGGCAGTTACAGCTATGGGGGTAGCTGCAATGGCAAACCCGCTGGGCCTCATGCCGTAACCAAAACCACTGGCGTTCAAAACACCACGTATTGCTATGACAAAAACGGCAATATGGTCAGCGGCAATGGCCGCTCGGTGCAATACACAGCATTTGATAAGCCGGATTTAATTACCAAAGGCGATGCATCCACTGCTATTGCTTATGGGGCTGATCGGGCGCGTCACCGTCGTGTCGATACCACAACCCAAGGAAAAAATACCACCTACTACATGGGCGGTATTTACGAAAAGGTTGTTAGCGACAGCGGCAAAGTACAGCACAAGCATTACATTGCTGACATTGCTATCGTCACTCAAACCGAAAATGGCGGCGAAGAAAACGGCACCAAAACCAACTACCTGCACCGGGATCATTTAGACTCGATTGTTGCCATTACCGATGAAAATGCACAGGTGATAGAGCGGTTTAGCTACGACCCCTGGGGTAAAAAGCGCTTAACCGACTGGAAACCTGCACCGGATTACACTGCACTTGCCTCCAATATTACTACTCGTGGTTTTACTAACCATGAGAATTTGGATGCAGTGGGCTTAATCCACATGAACGGACGGGTCTACGATCAGAACCTCGGAAAATTCCTTTCTGCCGACCCATTTATTCAAGCACCGTACAACTTACAGTCGTTTAACCGTTACAGTTATGCTTGGAATAATCCACTTAATGGAACAGACCCATCAGGCTTTACATTAATTGGCTCTGCGGTTGGCGATCATAGTGGTCGATTTGATTCTCCTAATGATAAGAATGACAACAGCAATAGGGGTGGGGGTTTTGATAATAGAAATGATGATGGAAGAAGGAGTGACTGGAGCAGCGACTACAACTCAAACTCACTAGATGACCGCATTGGCATCGACTTTGACAGAACATTTGAAACAAGAGGACCAACACAGACAGAAATTAACCATCATGTAAACAATGCAGGTAGTTATGATGATGTTACGGATTATGCTACAGCCCATGGTAATCCTAGTGGGGTTCTGAGTGACCAGCCACGAAACGTAATTAGACTTGGCCGATTATCAGATGAAGAACTCGCAAAAAGAGGATTCTTTTTTAATGCCGCTGATAAAGTTCTGGGTTTTTTAGAGTATGTTAACCCTAAAAAGGTAGGCCAAACGATAATAGGGGGTATTGCCAAAGGCATAGGAACTCTTACAAGTAAAGCGAAAAGCTTGGTTTCTAGCTTGACTACTAGTAATACAAACAGAGGGGCATTCGGACATAAGGCTAATATCAACCTCAAAAAGCAGCTGAAAAGTGAAGAACAGCTTGCAGATATTAAAGCAGGGGGCGGAACTCCTACTCACGGTGCAGACGCCAAGGCAAATCTCGATGTTGCAGACAGGCTTGTAAGGACATATGGTGGAAAAAAATCTGATTGGCAAAAAGTTTCAAGTGATTCATATAAGGCTGCTGATGGATCTCATGTAGAAATACACGCCTATAGAAATGTATCCACTGGACAAGTGTACGAGCCAAAAACTATTGCATACCCTCAAACAAAAGGATCTCAGTAATGAAAGTAGTGGCAAGACAAACACAACTAAGTGAGTCGCAGAAAAAGAGTTTAGGTATTCCCGAATCAAATCAAACTCGTTGGCAAATTACTGAAGGTAAAACCTACTTAGTTATTTCACTAGGCAATGCCCCAGGTTCAAGTTTCTATGGCAATAGTATGCTTTACGATATTGAAGATGACTTTGGTAAGTTAATTCCTATACCAGCAGATTTGTTTGAAATTATTGATCCAACACCTTCGAAATATTGGCAAGTAAAAGTAGATGGGATAAAACTGTCATTTGATCTAATAGACTTTATAAAAGACCCAGGTCTCTCAGAAAAGATTTTAGACAGAGAAGTAGATGCTCTATTGGCCTTTGATGAAATAAAGAAAAAGCTAGAAGCTGAACACAGTAATTAAATAGTTAGAAATAACCATAAATTATTCCCCTCAACCCCAGCCTAAAAACTGGGGTCATTAATTTTCATAATACTTTTAGTCAATATGGAGTAGTTAGAGTGAAGCAGTTATTGACTGTGTTTTTACTTTCAACAGTAGTCGGTTGCGCTTATCAACCACCCGTACGTGAAGTACAAGAAGGCTTTTTTGTTTCGTCCAGAAACCCAGTGCTTAAATTTAAACTGCCGGATAACTGGGAGTATACCAACAGCCATTATCAAAAAGGGTTTGAGCGCTATAACTCAGGCCAAGATCGTGATTTGTTTGGTAACACCATGAATAATAACCAGCATAACTTTGCGATCAAGGGTAAGCCTGAAGCACGCGTGATTGATTCCGTCACCATTCAGTTCGAACGTACCTATGGCAATATGATGTTTACTAATGACTTTGCGGATAAATCAGCTTACATAAAAAAAGATAAAGAACGTTTTATTGATGGTCGTTACTACAATACCGGCTATTTAGTACTCAACAATCAGGGTAAAGACAAAGGCTGCTACCTACACAAAACCTTTTTCCGCACTTTGCCGGGCCGCAAGCATTCCTTTGCGATCAACCTATACAAAGGCGTTGAATGTATGGATCGTGACAATACCGCAATCAATGCGTTAATTAAGCAAAACGAAGCGGGATTTAACCAGGTGGTGAATGAGGTGATATTGCACAAGGGGTAATCCTTAAGCCCAGTAGCCTCAACTACCCCACCTACCTTATCAAGTCACTGCACATTAGGTATAATCCAGGGCTTTTGTTCAGCTGTGTTTTGAAGTAGATGAGAATAATTGTTGTATTTATAAGCTTTGCATTCATGATTGGTTGCTATAATTCTAAAAGCATAAAAAATTTAGATAAAGAGCAGCCTGTTGTTCTAACAAATGAGCAATGAAAAAATCTAAAGTTAATTAAAGCAGAGGGGCTTAGATACCCAAAGTATGCTTATGAAAATAATATTGAAGGTTCAGTTCTGACTGAAGTTACCATTGATAAGGCTGGCAACGTAAGCAAGATAAAGATTATAGAGTCTGTTCCTAAAGGGGTCTTTGATAAGGCTGCAATAAGAACCATTAAAACATCAAAGTTCACAACAAAAGATAGCATCTGTAAACAAGACGGATGTATATTAACAATTCCATTTTTATTCAAGATCAAATAAGTAAATTTATAATATGTATTTACTATCAAAAACCGCTTCCATAGTAAAGTTACTTTTTATAACTACAGTTTTACTACAGGGCTGTACCACTGTTTGGAAAAAACAGCCTTGTAAAACACCTGCCGAATGCGCTGAAAAGACAGCTTCTATTGCAGGTGAAATGCAAGAAAACATTTTAAGTAATTGGAGTGAACCTGAAGGAGCAAATAGAGGTTTGGAAGTAATGATTCAAACTGAACTTGATCGAAATGGGCGTGTACTTAGAATGTCGGTGATTGAATCCAGTGGTAATATGCAATTTGATAAAAGTGCCATGAATGCTATCAAGCGCGTAGGTCAGTTTGAGGAAGTCAAGTATGTGAATGATACAACTTACAGTAGAAACTTCAAAAAATTAAGATTTATATTCAGACCAGAAGCTATTTAAATCTTCAAGGTAACTACTTACAATTTACTGCACTTTATTTCAATTATGAAACTAACAAAAATCCTCTAAAGCCCTTATACAGTAATGGTTAAACTTCCTCTCCTGCACTCTTTTCAATTGCACAAAACTTTTATGACGTAAAACCCGCAGGGGGAGGATGAGTGCTTTTTTCCGCTCCTCTGGATTCCGGGTAAGATTTTTTTGTCGCAATGACAGCGGATTAGGGACGAGTTCGAGACACCACTAATGCAGTTTGGATAGATAGGAGTAAAAAGCGGGCTAATGCTCTGTCAGAGGCTTAAGACTTAAGTGAGGTATTTTGGGGGTAGAGGCTGGCTGTCTCTGGTTTAGCAGCCTAGATACTGGAATACAAACAAGCGCTTAACACCTGTTTTAGTGAGATATGCCCTCAGAAAGGCTCAAAAAGCAAAAAGCATCACAAGAAAAAACTTGCTCTTTCAAATGATAACGATTATCATTTACAGAATGAGCGTAACCTAACAGGTTATCTCCTCATCAGGCTAATCACACATTCAGGCTACCTATTGGTAGCCTTTTTTTGACAGCTAATTAAGCCTTACTAGCCGATTTTATATAAGAAATCAGTATTCTGCTGTTTAACCGTGCCAGCTTGCTGGATTAAATTCGATTTATTGGTTGAAATTCAATTATATTCATTTCTGTGGGAAGAGGTATGACTTGGCATAGTTTAAATCCTGCCTTGATACCCATATTTTCAAACTGTCGTGTACGAGACTGCCGCTATAACCTCACATTGGGTATATAATTCAGTAAGTTCTTTGATTACATCAAAGTGTTGTTGCTTTTCGACAGGCCACCAGCATGCCTTCAAATCAACGCATTGATTGATAATTAACCAAAAGACCAGAGACAGCAAACAATTATTAGAGGTGCCTACAGCATGAAAGTGAATAATATGCGCCAATATCTGACTATTTTACTTTTGTTTGTTGGTATATTGACTGGTTGCTCTGAGAGCGATAAACAAACCGCTGACAAGCCCAAGGCTGCTCCAGAAAAAGTTCAACTTAAGATGGCTAGCTTTACTGAAAAAAGCTGGTTAAGAACCCAGTTACCAGCAGATGCTCTGGCCTATCTACGAGTACCAAATGTGTGGTTTTTATTTGCTGACGTAGAGAGTGGATTCAAGTATGCCCAAGGTAATGAGCAACATGTAGCACAGTTAAAAGCCATCCAGCAAGGTCTGTATCAGAATCTATTAATTAAAATGGAAGATGCCATTAAGCCAATTGCATCCTTATTAATTAAACATATTAATGGCCCATTTGAGGCTGCAGTATTAAATAATCCTGACAATCCAATGATGCCTTATGTAGTAGTCGCGACCAAGCTTGATTTTAAACAGGTATCAGAATTTGAAGCAAGCTTTACCCAGTTATTACAACAACAGCCAATGCTTCAGATTATTGACAAAATTGATGCACAAGGAAATGGCAGCATACAATTTGCCCCCATGGGAGTAAATGGACAGTTTCAATTCAATGCTCAAACAGGTCATTTTCAATTAGTTGCAGCAATGGGAGCACAGCCAGATAAACTAAAAAGTACTTTAAATAGTTTAGCTCCTGTTAAAGATCATCCAATGTATTCAGTTGAAGCAAAAACAGACGCAAGCGGAAAAGGTTTATTTGGTTACATTAACGCTAAGCTTATTTTGCCTATTGCTCAAAAAACTATGAAGCCAGAACAACTAGCAGGCCTAAAAATGTCTGGTTTTGACAAAGTCAGCGCACTAGCATTTGGCTATGGAACGAGCGCAGACAAAACACGCTTAAAAGTCATCGCAGAAATGCCAGTTGCTGGTTTTAGGGCCTACTTACCCAGTGTTAAGAATCATTTTGATCTTTCCGCTAGAGGTGAAATTGACTCTGTAGGCATTTTATCGTTACCGACAGAAGCCCAATACAGGCAAATTGAAGCAACCACTGTGATGGTTAAAGGTTCATCGCCAGAATATTTCAAAGCCAAAGAAGAATTTAAGAAACAAACTGGTTTTTCAATCGAACAGTTACTTTCAATACTTGGTCCAGAAGTTATCTACTTTTCTGACTCAATAAGTGACTTCATTGCAGTTCGGTTAAGTAAACCAGAGCAACTCAAACAATTAATCAATAATGCACAACAGAAAAAATGGATAGATTATCAAGAACATAAAAAAAATGGGGTTACTATAAAACATATCACAACACCTTTTATGAACCTAGATAAATGGAGCAATACTATAAGTCAAGAGTCTCCTGTAGTAGGGGAAATTGCTGCTCAATTAAAGACGCATTACTATTGGATTGAAGAGAGTGGATACATGATCCTCTCTGCTGTACCACAACCCTTAATAGAACGAGCCAGCAGAAAAGATACCCATAATATTGGTGAGTGGTTAACTCAATCTCAGAAGCAAGACTTATCCAGTGCATTTTTAGGCTACTCTACTTCAAAAGTAAAGTTATCTCGAACGTCATATCATGTGTATTTACAATTACTCAATGCACTATCTGATATTAGTGGTGCTCAAGTAGACATTTTCTCATTACCTCATGCAGGCCAACTTAGCTTTGCCGACAAAGGTAGTCTTGGTGTTAATCTGGATTTTAATGAAAACTACCTAGCATTAGAGTTTAGCTTTGAGCAAAGTATTCTCGATTTACTTTATGTTGGTGATTACAAAGTTGTTGCTATGATAGGTATTCTAGCGGCAGTGGCAATACCAGCTTATCAAGATTACACACTGCGTTCTCAAGTGTCAGGCGCATATTATTCTGCTCAACCAATTCAGCAAGAAATTCGTCGTCTGATTACTGAAGGCACTCCGTTAATTGAAGTTACAAATGGAATAGGGCAAATATTACCAGCCACTGACTATCAATCTGACTACATTACCTCTATTGAGGTTAATCAAGGAAATATATTTATTAATCTTGGTGGTGAAAAGATGGATGAGAATCTTAATGGTTTGGTGTTACAACTTATTGTACAGCAGGATGAGTCGACAGGTGAATTATACTGGCAATGCTCTAGTGATGAAATAAAAAATGCATATTTACCTATAGCTTGTCGATAGAAGAAAAATGGGCTACCGCCCGTTTTTCTTAATACTTATTTTTGTACCAACAGGCTGGTATGTAATAAGCCGTATTTTTTCTCTAATATTGTTTCAATGCATAAAAAGGCAAATATGATTCACTATTTAGTTATGTATAACTTCACCTAAAAATTTACCTATTTGTAGGTACACTGCTATACTACATAGCTAACTAACTTCAATACTTGCAATAACTCTAAAGCAGCCCTTCCGCTCTCAACCTACTTTTTGTTAATGGTTAAGGGAAATCGTAGTGCAAAAAAACCATCCAGTTACAGGCAAAGAAAAATCTTTTTCACCAGACCAACGGCTAATATCTACTACCGATTTGAGAGGACGCATCACCCACTGTAATGATGTGTTTATCGATGTTGCAGGATTTAGTCGTGATGAACTTATTGGCCAGCCTCATAATATTATCCGACACCCAGATATGCCTGCAGCTGCATTCCAAAATATGTGGAGCTATCTCAAAGCTGGTCAGCCATGGATGGGCATTGTAAAAAATCGCTGTAAAAATGGTGACCACTATTGGGTTAATGCTTATGTAACGCCTATTTTTGATGGAGATAATATCGTTGGCTATGAGTCTGTTCGCACTTGCCCAACCAGAGAACAAGTTAATAGAGCAGAACAAATCTATTCAAGTATAAACAGAGGTAAAAAATTAAAACTAAACTCATTGATAACGCTTACTGAAGGCACTGCTTTACTATTTTTAACAGCAACACTCGTACTACTCATTTCCCAGCTCCCTGTTATTGCAGCCATTACTGGCACTATTGGACTTTTCGTTAATCTATGTTTAGTCCGATGGCAGCAACAACGTCACAACCAGTTATTTCTTAAACTACTAGCTGGTAGCTTTTCAGACCCACTTGCAGGGTTAGTTTATGCCAATGACGCCGGGCCAATAGGCCAAATACAAGTTTCTATTCTCAGCTTAAAAGCCCACTTAAATACTGTAATAACTTGCATTGAGGAGCTATCAAAACGTGTAGCTCTTGAAGCCGACAAAGCGCTCAGATCCACTCAACGTTCACAACAAGCGATGCAAGAGCAACGTACTAAAACGAACTCCGTAGCCTCTGCTATGAATGAAATGACTAGTGCTATTGGAGAAGCCTCAACCCATATCCAAAATACTGCTCAACAAACCGAAGAGGCCAGTCAGCACTCTGCATCTGGAAAAGGCATTGCAGTCACAACTCGTGAAAGTATTGCTCAATTGCAAGATAAAGTGAATGACATCAGCCTTTCGGTTGAAGAGCTATCAACCCAAACAGAAAATATTGCTAGTGCTGCTAATCTAATTGAGGGTATTGCAGACCAAACCAACCTATTAGCATTGAATGCAGCCATTGAAGCTGCTAGGGCAGGAGAGCAGGGACGTGGTTTCGCTGTTGTTGCAGATGAAGTTCGACAACTTGCACAACGCACTCAAAGCTCCACTCAAGAGATCCATAACATTATTCAAAGATTAACTGCGCAAGCCAAAACTTCAGTTGAAACTGCCAAGCAAGGCCAAAAAGATGCAGATAATGGCCTGAATAACGTGATGGAAGCGGAAGCTATGCTTGGAGAAATTACTAGTGCACTATCCAAAATAGCGACAGTTTCCTCCCATATGGCAGCATCTTTTGAACAACAAGCTAAATCTTCAGAAGAAATTAATCACCAGGTGAACCATATTTCCTCTCTTGCACAGGAAACTATGACGGCAGGGCAAGAAACACTAGCCGGAATTCAATCCCTAAAAGGAGCATCAAACGATTTATATGTTCTGGTTGATCGTTTTCAACGCTGATTATCTAATTGATATCAGTTACAGATTGCACTGTAACTGAATATGTTAGTTTACTTTTTGTGTATAACTTGTAAGAAGTATGGAGGTTACACGCCACAATCGCCATAAAATTTTATGACTCCACCTTCAACTGGTTTTAATAAACGAATAACACCTGTGTAATTGGTATGCTCAACACCAGATTCACCCGCTTTCATTGCAATCTCTATTTGAATATTTTCATTGGAGTCAACTTTATAGATTCGCTTTTCAGTGTTTTCAATTTTATTAGAGCTTACTAACTTTATCGCTTCACGTTTATTATTGATTTGCATGTAAGCAACGTCTTCAGCACCAGCTAAAAGCGTTACAAAAACAAATTTCCATGTATCTTGGTTATCAAAGTCAAACTTATGACCTTCTTTGAAAAAGGTACAGTAGGAGTTAACATCTGGCCAGTGCATTTCACCTATGACGGAATCTTTTTGCACGTTAACTTCAGTTGTCGTCTTTTTAGTTACTGCATCTTGCTGCATTAATTCGTTGGAGCTTGTTTGGTTTTGAGAGGGTAATTGTGACTCTTCAGTGCCACACCCAGCTAACAACACCAGAAATGTAGCTAATGCTAAAACTCGTAGCATAGTTATTCCTTACATTATCGGAAAAATTATAATAATAACAGGAGGTATAAAGAATTGCACTTTAGCATAAAAACCACAATGGTTGGATGGTATAGCCAAAGTGACAGTTTTTTAGGTAAAGTCATCAAGCAATAAAACCTCATGAGCTTATAAATAATGTGCAAAAGGTATCATTAATTTTTTATTTTAAGTAACTACTCATATAAATACTAATGATTTTACAACAAATGTAGATTTATATATAATCACTCACTAACGGGTAAAATAAGGGGATATAATGGAGCATACTGGTTTATACATCATGATCGCTGTTGCTATTTTTATTATAATAGCCAATATCTTCGCAACATTCGTAGTATGTAAAACTTACTTTGAGATTAAACAGCGCCGTTTATATCAAATCTTATTTATCTGGCTTGTGCCCATCATTGGTTCTGCACTGGCAATATACCTTAATCTAGAAGATTACTTTGAACAAAAGCATTCTACCAAAATAGGCAACCATCCCAATATTACTGATGCTGAAGCAGTTACTTTTGCTGTTGGCTCAGACAGATAAATGTAGATTTATACTCAATAATTAACCACTAATTGAGCTCCAAACTGTTCACTTGAAGTATTACAATATGGCTGGTTCATGACATTGAGCATGATGTCTCCAAGCGGCTTCCGATAGTGTGACGGCTCCCAAAACCAGTGCAACGCTTCACCTTTGGTTTTAACCATGGTGGGCTGTTCATTGCCAAACCTACGATCATTAGCAAAGTCCCAGAACGCTAAAGAAGGGTGCTCTGCTGCTGCTAATACATCAAGCAGCATTTGGTGCCATTGTTGATATTTTGTTGTGAGCTTATACTGGTCAATTAAATTCCAATAATCATTGTGAAATGGGTTAGTAAACACCTTTATTCTTATTTGCTTTTCCTTAGCTATTTGTAAAAACATTGCTAGCTCATCAAACTCAATTGAACGATTTCCCGCTTTATCAAATAAATACTTTGGACGACTAAGGCGATCTGCAAGCTGTGGTAGCTTTTGGGAAAATAAAGCTACTGCACCTTCTGTATTAATTACAGTAAAGTAGTCTCGTGCTGGATTAAATCCACTATTGGTACGATCACTGGCTGTAGGTATTTGTTGTATAACTGTTTTTAGGCTGCTCGTCAATGCATCTAGACTCAATAGCGATCGATAGTTATCCACAAGATACTGCCATTGGTATTTTGTATTTTTATCACCATATTTAGTATATTTCATTCTTTTAATTGTGTTTAAGCGTCTACTCTTTTGCTGATTGTCATAATCCGCCTGGTTGATTAAAAAGTCGGTAAAATCAACACTTAGGTATATTTCTTTAATATTGTTTTGATAAATAAGATTTAAAGCATAATGCAACTGCATTTTTACGCTCGAGCCTGGAACAGCCAGATTATAAACTAATCGATCCTGAAAACATTGGTGATTTGGATCCAGCCCCATTTCAACACGAGAGTTTCCTACAATCAGGGTATTCCATGGCTTTGTTAAAGGTTGATAGGCTTTTGTCACCCGAACATAGTTATTAATATCTGCTTTATAGTAATTAACACCTGATATTCTAGGTGAACCAAATAGAAGGTACGGATCAACAACCCAGTTAAGTAATATGACCATTGAAGCTAAACAGCCACCAAGCCAGAGCGCTTTGCTTAAGTATTGTTTTGCATTCATGATTACTGCTTCCTTGTTAAAACTGGAAATATAAAAACTCAGAAACCTGGCTAAGGGTTAAAATTCCAAAAGTCAACATCACTGCTGTTTGGGCTACCCAGCGATTATTATAATCCCATTGATACCAACGCAATGGAGTAAGCTGAAAAGGAATAGTTGAGTCGCAAGAGATTTTTTCTTTTACTGCAAATATTTCTACTACATTGGGTGCTTTTAGCGCAATCACACCTGCTCCCAAAACCCAAACGGCATTTAAGGCTAATTGCTTGCCACTACCTTGCGAGACACCAATATTTATAGCAGTTAACCAATGTGTAAACTCACCCAACCGGACATAAATACCAGAGGGTAGGTTGGCACCATATTCGCCAGCCATAGCAAAGAGAATAATATTGGCTTGTTCAATATTAGGCGCACGAAAATAGACCCAACCAACAATCACTGCTAATAAGGTGAGCACCCAACTCAACAGACGATAAGTTTTATAGTCTTGTATAGAAAAGTTAAGTGTTTTTAATAAGTATGACCAGGTATGGTTAACGATCAAATAGAAACCATGCAAGCCCCCCCAAACAATAAATGTCCAACCTGCACCATGCCAAAGTCCACCCAGTACCATAGTTATGAAAAGATTGTTATAACGTCTAACTTTTCCATGGCGGTTACCTCCTAATGCAATGTAAAGATAATCCCTTAAAAATCGAGACAAAGTAATATGCCAGCGCCTCCAAAAGTCAACAATACTTGTTGCTTTGTATGGGGAAAAGAAATTGATGGGAAGCTTTACACCAAACAACCTGGCACACCCGATAGCCATGTCAGAATAGCCAGAAAAATCAAAGTATAACTGTAGTGTATAAGCTAACGCTCCCCCCCAAGCAGTGAAGAAATCAATTTTTTCAGTTAAATCACTACTATCAAATACCGGACTGACATAAATTGACAGGTTGTCAGCTATAACCGTTTTCTTGAACAGGCCAATAGCAAATATGGTAATACCAATGGCAAAATTTGCTGCTTGTGGCTTAATATTCTCTGGTCGTAAAAACTGAGGCAGTATTTCTTTATGATGGACAATCGGCCCAGCAATTAACTGAGGAAAAAAGCAAACAAACAGACAATAATGTAAAAAACTGTATTCCTTGGTTTTTCCTTTCCAAGCATCTACTAAATAAGCAATTTGTTGAAATGTGAAAAATGAAATTGCAAGTGGTAATACAACATTACTTATATTCCACTGTGTTGCCAACACTAAACTAATGTTTTTAACAAAAAAACCTGCATACTTAAAGTAAGCGAGCAAACCAAGATTAGCACTAATACCAAAGATAAGTAGCCCTTTAGGTTTTTGTTGCCGCCTGTTGTTATTAACAGCTTCACTTAGTCGTTTACCTAGGTAATAATTAAACCCTATAGAAAACAGCATCAGTGGCAGATAGGAAGGATTCCAAAACCCATAAAAAAATAAAGATGCAAACACCAGTAAAACTAATCCACATTTAAGTGAACACTTCTTTACAAGAAAAAAATAACCAAATAATGTGATAGGTAAGAATAAGAAAATAAATTCAAATGAGTTGAACAGCACTACATCATTCCTTGAGTCATTTACTGCTATTAAAAATTAACAATTTGCGATTGTATACTAATCGCTAGTGGTCCATGTGTAAAGTTGGGTAACAGCCTTCAAAGCCATTTATTTTCTGGTAAGGCGCTTTTTTTCAGGCATAGCGGGTCTACGTCAAGAAAAGTAACACAGCCAGAAGATAAAGGGGGAAGAAGTTGCTACCTTATTTTGCGCATGGACCACTAGGATCGATTTTTTCAAGGAAAGAAGACTGCTGTCTCTCTAGCTTGTTCAGGATTGTGAGTAAAATATAGGTGTATATCAATCAACTATTGAAGGTTATAATCGTATATTGCAATTACTTGCTAACCCGACTATATATTTCCTCCTTAGTGCAAACTACTTAAACAGAACATCTGATAACAACCATAAACCAACCAGCACCAAGCTTAATGCAAAACTGTAGTTTACATATTTTAAATAGCTTGATTTAGTAATTAGTTTTATAATTAATGCCCCCATTCCAATCCAGACAATGTGAGTCACTATATTAAGCCCAAACAACATAACAACCATAATCGCTATGCCATACTCCCCATACTCTTTTGCTGATTGGTCAGTAAATAGGGTAAACATCAAAATAACCATTAACCAACCTTTAGAGTTGAATAACTGTAAAATGATACCGTCTTTAAATCCAATGTAGCTTGCTTGTGTTGAAGCTGTCTTATTTAGCGGCTTGATGAACTTCAACGCTAACCAAAAAATATACAATGAACCAACAACCTGAAAATAAACGATGACTTCAGGATAAACAGCTAGTGTAGAACCAAGTCCTGCACCAACTAAAATGGATTTAATCAGGAGAACAGAATCTACTCCTAACATTAAAGGAAACGATTTTCTTATACCAACACTCGCTCCATTTGCGGCAAACATAATGTTTGCCGGGCCTGGACTAAATACCAATGGAAACATTACGGCCAACCAGCTAATAATAAAAACCATTTACTTATCCCTATTTAAAAACAGAGTAAAAATCATAAGCAGAATATTTACATCAATGCTTCCAGAAAGGCTTACTTCCCTCAACAATTGCTTGTTGCTTAGAAATTCCCAAGTCTTGTAATTCATGAATATCTAAATTCAATAGTTGTTTTCGGGTTCGTAAACGATGCTGCCAGCAACCCAAGTGATCAGTGAGGTGGCATAAAAAGTCTCTCACTTTCATGTCGCTCTCCTCGGTGCCAATAAATTCGTAGATTGAGGTAGTCCACTACAGGATGTCAGAAATGATAAAACTTCCTTAGAAATCATTACAGATTCAAAATTTATTAATTAATACAGTACAGATAGAGACAAACCCTTTCTGTACTGTTACTATTTTGCTCAATCTGTACTGTTTTATTATCGTGTAATGGAATTGTGTTACACATCTGTATATAAGAGCAGGATTGCGGAGTCATGCTATGAAGCTCTATGAAAAGATTGCTGAGGAGTTAAACCAACAGGTCAGTCAGGGCTTTTATCAAGTGGGTGAAAAGCTACCTTCTATTAGAAGCTTGAGCAAAAACCACAACATTAGCATTTCTACCGCTCAGGAAGCCTACCGACTACTAGAAGACCAGGGAGTTGTTGAGGTGAGACCTAAATCTGGCTACTATGTATGCCAGCAAAATACACCTCCTAGACTACCGGATGTCAGCCGCCCCATTCAACGCCCAATTGATGTTTCCCAATGGCATCAGGTATTAGACCTTCTAACCAGCCATACCCGTCACGGAGATGATTTGATTACTTTGGGTAGAGCACTACCTGACTACCATACAGCCACCCTACAGCCACTATTAAGAACCATGGCAAGTCTCACCCGAGATGTGAATAACTTTGGCAAGAGTCATGAGGAGTTAAGTGGCCTAGAAGTTCTAAGAGTTCAAATCGTTCGACAGATGATTCATTCTGGCTGTCAGTTACACCCTGATGACATCATCATTACTAACAGCTGCCAAGAAGCACTATCCATTAGTATTCAAGTAACCACCAAACCGGGTGATGTTGTCGCTGTAGACTCACCTAGTTTTTACGGTACCATGCAAACACTTCGCTCTTTACAGTTAAAAGTTCTGGAAATTCCAACCCACCCAGAAACAGGCATCAGCATTGAAGCATTAGAGCTGGCACTAGAGCAATGGCCAATTACAGCCGTACAGGTCACCCCCAGCTGTAATAATCCACTGGGTTACACCATGCCTGATAATAGAAAAAAACAACTGTATCAACTGGCTCAACGTTTCGATATTGCAATTATTGAAGATGATATTTTTGGCGATCTCTCTTACAACACCCCTCGATCTCGTACAATTAAATCATTTGATCAAGATGGCAGAGTAATTCTGTGTAGTTCTTTTTCCAAAACAATTGCACCAGGCTTTCGCTTAGGTTGGGCAGCACCTGGACGATATTGTGACTTGATCACCCACATGAAATATGTATCCAGTGGTTGTACTGCCACCATACCACAGCTTGCGTTAGCTGAATTTATGGTTCAAGGGAGTTATGAGCGGCATCTGAGAAAAATACGCCAACAATATAAGCAATCTCGCGATATAGTATTAGGTTGGTTAAAACGCTATTTACCAGAAAATATCCGCACCAGTTATCCCCAAGGGGGCTTTTTATTATGGATAGAATTACCAGACATAATAGATTCAGTTGAGCTTAACAGGCGCCTGACATTACAAAATGTGCAAATTGCCCCTGGAATATTATTTTCTGCTACTGGAAAATACCGCAATTGTATTCGTATCAATTACAGTGGTGAGCCCTCAGCTCGTCAAGAACAAGCCATTAAAAAAATAGGAGCAGAAGTATTTTCAATGCTAGAAGAATATACCGAATAACAGGCCCTAAAAGTCATTCGCGAAGGGGATACCAAGATACACACATAGGAATCATTACTCCTGCTGTTATTATCACACATGCTAAAACTTTATCTAGACTAACCACTTCATCATAAAATAGTGCCGATCCCATTAAACCAAATATAGGCACCAACAAATTAAGAGGGGCTATCACAGACATTGGGTAAATTGTCATTAATCGATTCCATATCCAATAACCCAAAAGAGTAGTAATGAATGACTGAAATAAAATAGAGAATACTCCAAGCTTATTAATAGTTATTAATTCAGTAAAAATATTCTTATCATTAACAAAAAATGCCAAAGCAAATAGTGGTATAGGAGCGAATAGACAAGACCACACAATAAAGGCAAAAATTTGCTTAATTTGTGCTTTTCTTATTATTAAACTAATACTGCTCCACGATACAGCTGCTAATAGCCCAAGTATAACACCTGCTACTGTGACGGAGCCATCTTCAATGGTTAATATAATTCCCAGCCCAATTAAAGCAAATAGCAAACCAATAACGCTGCTTTTATTTAACTCCTCTTTTAAAAAAACCACACCAAACACAACACTAATAAATACAGTGAATTCTAATATTAATCCTGCCATACCCGCAGAAACGCCAGTATAAATTGCAAGATTCATTAATCCCCACACACCAACGCCAAAAAGTAATCCGTAGCTAGCGAGCAAACTGATTTTTACATTAGGCTTTTTAATAAAGAAAATAGCGGGTATGGCAGCAAAGCTAAACCTTAATCCTGCCAAAATGAATGGGTCCATGGCATGGATACCAAGCTTAATCACTGAAAAGTTAAACCCCCATAAGCATGTGACAGCAACCGCTATGAGTAAATGTTTGGTTTTCATAACTACTACCCAATTTATAGAGAAACACCTATCTACCTCTGTGGAATTGACAAGTATGACAGGCGGCTACAAAATATACAGATACAATAATTGAATTTTTTAAGGGTACAGTTATGGTGGCACTGTATGTCTCTCTGGCTAACTCAGTGGTTGAAAACATTCAATCGGGTAAACTGCCTATAGGGTTTAAGATGCCATCCATACGGAAGTTTAAAGATCAGCACCAAATTAGCAAAACCACCGCTTTAAACTGTTATCACCTTCTTCAGGAGCAAGGCTGGTTACAGTCTAAGCCTCAGTCGGGGTTCTATACATCACTACCTTACGGTAATCAATCATCCCCAACATTCCCTAAATTTAAAGCAATCATTGCTAAACCCAAGGCCCTACGACTTGCGGATATCGAACAAGATAGTCCCTTTTATGCCTCCCAATTGGCCCCAGAATTAACGCCTACAACCTTATTAAACCGGTGCTTTAAAAGAGCCAATAGTCGTATTGATAGTGCTATTAACTTATATCCAGAAGCGCAGGGGAATCCAAAGCTTATTCGAAGTCTTGCTCATCACTTTAGCCAACATTACTTTCCTATAACAGAAAGCCTTGTCATTACTAATGGCTGCATTGACTCCGTGAAAACAGCTATTGAGGTTACAACCAATGAAGGAGATGCTATTGCGATTACTTCGCCTTGCTTTAGTGGGCTATTGGAGTTACTTGCAAGCACTAAACGGATGGTAGTAGAAATACCCAGTAATAATGGCCAGTTAGATCTTCAACAGTTAGAACAGCACATGATACAAGGCAATATTAAAGCCTGTTTGCTAAGTGCTAATCACATTAACCCTCAAGGTATTTGCTTAACTGTTGAGCAAAAGCAAACCTTGGCTAAGCTCGCTGCTCGATATCACATTGCAATAATAGAAGATGATGTATTTTTAGAGTTGAGTTATACCAATACTTCACCTTTACCTATAAAGCACTGGGACAAAAAAGGCTGGGTATTATGGTGTGGTTCTATCTCTAAAACACTTACACCTAGCTATCGAATTGGTTGGTGCGAACCTGGGCGCTTTTTTGATCAATATTTAAAATTACGCCAAGTGCAATTTTACGGGGTAAGTCAGCCACTACAAAATACTCTTCATGAGTTTATTCGTTCAGGACTATATTTAAAGCACCTAAAACAATTGCGGTTGACTTTAGCGAAGCAAACCAAAGACTATTACCAATTGCTACAACAGCACTTACCAACCACTGCTCGTTTAAGCAAAGCATTAGGAGGTATGGTCATATGGGTACAAATCCCCCAACTCAACAGTCAACTATTATTTAACCTGGCCAAAAATGAAGGAATATACTTTAAGCCAGGCAATGAGTTTAGTAGTCGTAAACTATACAATGACTGTTTTCGTATTAATGCCGGCTGGCCTATAACTCCACAACAAGAATTTGATGCAGAAGCAAATAAAAATATAGAAAAAAGAAGAAGCAAGCTCATAAAATTATGTGAGTTAATAAATTCGAATATTCACTATTAAAAAATGTAACAACTAGAATTGACACATAGTGATATGACAAAATTATTAAGAGCAGCTTTACTTGTAATCACTGGGTATAACATAGCTTGATACTTTCTACTATATTTTTCTTTTCCATACCCCCTACATTGGGTATATTCCCTGGCTCCAATGTAGATGTGTTTACTGCAAAAGCCCTTATTTTAGAAAAAGTCCACGAATACTGCGCTCCATTTAAGGAGGTTGCCTCAAGATACAATTGCTTAATTGGCAGCCGAATGGGGGTTGACATACCAGGACCAGAGCCAAGCGTGAGAGTTTCCACTAACAATATTGGCAAAAATGTTTTCACTGTTTCTTTATTTTGCCCAACTCATGAGGCAGTGAAAATTGAACAACAGGTAACAGAAGTCTTTATGCGTTATTGGTATGAAGCCAATGAAAAGGCTAAAAATAAAGACAAAGATAGAGAAAAAAAAGAACCGAAAGTTAAAAAGGTAGAGAAAAACCCGAATACAGCTATAGATATAAGAAAGAACGAAACTATATCTTAACATCGAGCTAAAGTATGGAAACAAACAAAGTGACTGTTGGCTGGCGTGAGTGGGTTAGCTTACCAGGCTTAAACATTAACACCATCAAAGCCAAGGTAGATACAGGGGCCAAAACCTGTGCCTTACATGCTTATTATATTGATCCTTACGATAAAGATGGGGAAACATGGGTTAAGTTTGGTATTCACCCTATTCAACTTGATACTGATACATCAGTGGAATGCCATGCTCGACTCGCAGATCAACGCTATGTGACAGATTCAGGTGGCCACTCAGAACAACGTTTTGTGATCATTACTACACTGGTGGTAGGCCGTGAGCAGTTCGATGCAGAAATTACACTAACCAATCGTGATTCGATGCGATTTCGTATGTTACTAGGCCGCAATGCACTCAACAACCGTTTTACTGTAGATCCAGTTGAGTCATTTTTATTAGGAGGGCCAAGCCTAGATGATGTTGATCAGGAGTAAATAGGCTATGAAAATCGGCATTTTATCGAGAAATAGAAGACTTTACTCGACTAAACGACTGATTGAAGCAGCAAAGCAACGTGGCCATGAGGTTACGACAATTGATTGCCTTAAGTGTTATATGGATATTACCTCTACTAAACCTGCTGTATGGTATAAGGGTGAAAAGTTAGAGGGATACGATGCCGTTATTCCCCGTATTGGCGCCTCTATTACCAGCTATGGCACCGCTGTGATACGACAGTTCGAAATGATGGGGGTTTACTGTTTAACCGAGTCAGTCGCCTTAGGACGATCACGGGATAAATTAAGAGCATTACAGTTATTGTCTAGAAAAGGGGTTGGCATGCCTATTACCGGTTTTGCAAACCATCTTGATAATACCAAAGACCTGATCAAACTAGTTAGAGGCGCGCCTCTCGTGATAAAGCTACTTGAGGGCACCCAAGGAAGAGGAGTTGTACTGGCAGAAACAGCTAAAGCAGCAGAAAGTGTTATTGATGCCTTTCGGGAATTAGATGCAAACTTCTTGGTCCAAGAGTTCATTAAAGAAGCTGGTGGTAGTGATGTGAGGTGCTTTGTTATAGGCAATAAAGTGGTAGCGGCCATGGAGCGAACAGCGCAAGCAGGAGAATTTCGCTCCAACCTACACAGAGGCGGAGTTGCAAACCTGACCAAGCTGACTCCTGCTGAACGAAAAACAGCAATCAATGCAGCACAAACATTAGGGCTTAAAGTATCTGGTGTAGATATTTTACGTTCAAGTCGAGGGCCTTTAGTGATGGAAGTTAACTCATCTCCCGGTTTAGAAGGAATAGAGAAAGCCACTAATAAAGATGTAGCAGGGGCCATTATTGAGTTTATTGAGGAAAATGCTAAGCCAAATCAAACCCGCACCCGTGGCAAAGGGTAGCACTCTCTTCACAAATGATTATGTACTAATTACAATACTGCGGACAGTTTTATAGGTGTTGTATGTTAGTGTTTACGGGGGGAGTGCTCTACTCTCATATACTTTATTGCAAGATAGCCTGAGGCTTAACATGCAATAAACTCCTCCTTCCTATGGTACATGGCCTGTAGAGCAATGTTTTATAATTCAAAAACTGTCCACAGTATTGTAATTAAATAGAAATGAAAAATAAACCCATTGTAATTAGCGGCACAACTATTAAGCCTGGCGAGCAAAAAACTATTGATATCCCTCTGGTTGCAATGGTTACCCATAACAATGTGCAAATGACTGCTCAGGTAATCCATGGAAGAAATGCTGGTCCTTGTTTATTTATTAGCGCAGCAATCCATGGCGATGAAATTAATGGGGTAGAAATCATTCGTCGTCTGCTTAAGCAAAAACAAATGCAGCGAATCAGTGGCACCATTATTGCGATCCCCATTGTGAACGTGCATGGCTTCATTACAAACTCCCGTTATTTGCCTGATGGCCGAGATTTAAATAGAAGTTTTCCCGGCAGCAGTAAAGGCTCACTTGCTGCGCGTATGGCTAATACTTTTTTAAAAGAAGTTGTATCCAAGTGTAGTCATGGTATTGATTTACACACAGGTGCCAGACACCGTGAAAACCTCCCTCAAATACGTGCTGATTTAACCACTGAAGAAGTTAAGCAATTAGCTCATGCTTTTGGTGTCCCTGCTATTATAAACTCCAAAATTCGTGATGGATCGTTACGAGCCACCGGAGGCGATGCTGGAATCCCTATTTTATTGTATGAGGCAGGTGAAGCACTTCGTTTTAATGAAGTCTGCATTCGTGCAGGAGTTAAAGGCATTTTAAATGTAATGCGAGAACTTCGCATGCTGCCAAGACTAAAACTAAAGGAGCAGACTAAACCCTCGATAGTGTCTGACAATACTTCTTGGGTTCGGGCACCATCAAGCGGGATTTTAAGAGCTTTAGTGGCATTAGGAGCCAAAGCAGAAAAAGGCAGTGTGTTAGGTGTAATTGCAGACCCCTTAGGGTCAATAGAGTATCAAGTCAAAGCACCGCAAGAGGGGGTTGTTATTGGCAGAACCAACTTGCCATTAGTACATGAAGGCGATGCGTTATTTCACTTGGCTTATTACGAACATAAAGTTGATACTGTGGTCAACATGGTAGAGAACTTTCAAGAAACGTTAGAGCCAGAAGCACCAACGGCTGCACCACGGAAGCCAACTGATGGACCCATACTGTAAACTCATACCATCAATGTAACTCCATCATAAAAGGCCTATAAAGCCTTTTATGATGGTTTATGGATACCAAGAATAAAAGGTCAATTTTCTAACTTACAACGATTGCGCTAGAGCCTGCCAAATTATAATAACTCCAACACTGCTAAATAGCATGCCAGTTGCAATATTAATATAGCCTTCAAATTGCTTTATCCACTCCTGCATCTTCTTTGCTGACAAAAAAATTGCTAACAAAGAAAACCAGATAAAAGTTAGTAGAAATAATTCAGCAGCAATACTCAACTTAAGTGATGTTGAACTGCTATTGACTACAAAAGCAGATACCAAGCTAATAAAATAAACTAATGCTTTTGGATTAAGCAGGTTAGTCACTAGCCCTGTTAAATAGACCTGCCAAATTCCAACTTTTTGTTGCTTATTAGTATCTACGCCTAAACTGGTTATACAACCAGATTTAACCCTGTACCATCCTGACTTTAGTGCACCATAACCCAAATATAACAAGTAGGTAGCACCCAGTAACTGTAAGCCAGTAAATAACATCGGCTGATTTTTAATGAGTATGCTAACCCCCAAAATAGACAACAAGGTATGTATCAATACACCACTGGCCAAACCAAGGGCTGTGATACAGGCTAATTTACGAGATAATGATTTACTATCCCTTGCTATACTATTTTTCAATACCAAGGCAAAGTCTGGCCCTGGGCTAATTAAACCGCCCAAATGGACTGAACCTACGGTTATTAGCAACATTAAATCAGTCATTTACTTTCCCACCTTGTACTTATGGGTACTTCTAATAAAGTCCATTTTAAGAAAACAATAACTGAAGGAATTGTAAATTATTGCAGAGGCTGTTTTTGGAGCTACTTTTTTATTATAGTGATTTCAGCAAAAGGGAAGGGGCAACACCAAAGGATTGCTTAAAAGCACGATTAAAATGACTTTGATCGTAAAAACCAACAGCTTGAGCTGCCTCACAGATAGTATGGCCTTTTTGCAATAATTTCAAACTATGCTCAAGCCTCAAGCATTTCAGATATGCATGGGGAGTTATGTGCATCGCCTGCTTAAATTGACGCAAAAACTGAAAACGACTTAACCCTAATAAATCAGCCAGTATTTGCAAGTGAATTTTATCGTCAATATTGGCTACTAAATATTCTTTAATCAAACTGAGCTGTTGTTTACTTAATGCAGGTGAAGTTAAACTAAAAGACGGCTTTCCTTGATAGTGAAGCAAACCAGCAATACAGGCTAGTAACTCTCCATCAATCGCTAGTGCAGCACCACCAGACTCCATAAGATGATGTAGCTCTAAAACTTTTTTGAATAATGCAGGCTCAAGAACACTTGGCTCAGTGAAAAAGGGTAGGTTTCCTGGTTTATCTGTTATGTCATCTATCCAGGTTTGCATAAGTGCCGGGCTAATGGCTAATACTCTCACCTGATAGCCTTGTTCTTCCAGGCTATGGCCATCATGGGACTCATCTGGATTGATAATGGATACCTGACCAGGAGCCAGGTTATAGCTGTTGCCACGATGAAAAAAGCATTGGCAACCTTGCTGGACCACACCGATGTGATAATCAAGATGAAAGTGGCGCTGAAACTGAAACCTTACATAGCGGGCTACGCTAAGATTTAGCCCTTCACAGGACTCCAACTGCCAACGTTTAACCTCATCCGCCTTCATCCACCTGCCTTCATCATCATTAATTGATAAGCACATCTAAAGGAAGTATATCCCTTTAGATAGTACAAGGCTTGTAAAAAATTGCAGTGGAACTGAGTCTAAACTTAGCTCACATTTGTATAAATATGCTTGTGCTGAAAAGCCATGTAAAACTCATTAGGTTATATGATCACAGCTATTAATAAATAGCTTCATAAAATAATCAAATAATTTCAAATTACCAATAACCATAATCACTTACAACATCATCATTTATCGTATTTTTAAGATACTTTCTGCACAACAACTTGAGGCTATATTAAACAATTAAAATCAGTTTTAAAAATGTGACAATATACGTCTTATAAGTAGAAAGTACACTTCATCACTAAGAAATTTTCGATAAATAAACTTACAGTTAAATTCAATGGCAGCTACCGAGATAAAAAGCTAGCAGATAAGCTTATAAACAAAGTCGAAACAGATGCTCAGCAAAAAGGGTATGACCAAATGCATATTTTAGTGGTTAAATATGCTGACAAATTGATCAGTTATTATCATAAAAAAGGCTACGAGCTGACGGGTAAAGAGATCCCCAGAGAAGCTGACTGGCTAGAACAAGTAAAGGATGAGTATAAAGACAAAGCTTCATTTGTTGAAATGAGAAAATCGTTAACTTCAAACTAACGCTTTTTGGCTTGGAGTAAAAGGCATTCTGTATAACTTACAAAACTGCTTCAAGCCATGTTGTGTAAACTGGACAGCTCTTGTATCTAGGTCTTTAATTGCCCAACCTTTGCTAAAAATGTCAGTCAACACCCATTGTCCTATACTTCCCGCCAAATGATTACGCCGCTCGCTCCAGTCAAGGCAAGATTTACATAAAGGACGTTTGGCTTTATCAAGCTGGTTAAAATTCACTCCTAGGCTACCGAAGAATGCTCTCCCACCAGCAGTTAATGAGGCTTCATAGTTATTTTCAGTGATTTTGTTATTAGCTAGTAACGAGTCATAAAACATAACACCAAGCTCACCTGCTAAATGATCATAGCAGACACGCGCATTTCTTAGCCTGTTGTCGCTGGGACCAGTACTTATCGTTGAATACAGGTTTATTGATGAGATATTTAGCAACTGCTCTAAAAGCGCTGCGACCTCTACACCTTGTAATTGAAAGTATTTATGCCAACCCTGCTTTCTCACCACAACAAGTTTGCCTTCCACTAATTTAGATAAGTGACTACTGGCTGTTTGGGGAGTTACATCAGCCTCTATGGACAGCTCTGTAGCAGTTAATGCCTTTCCTCCCATAAGCGCAGTCAGCATTCGAGCACGAGCAGAATCACCTATCAGGCTGGCTATAAATGAAATATCAGGTTCCATTAAGGGTACCTCTAATAATTGTTTGCTATCTCTGGCCTTCTGGTAAATTCGTAATCAAGGCGTTGCTTTGAAGGCATGCTGGTGACCTGTCGAAAACCAACAACACCAAGTACGGGCTTACCAGAAGGCCCTAAAAGACGCTGCCTGAAGGGCTCTTGCACTGTGTTGGCTTGCTTGGAAAGGCAACCAGCCTTACACTGCGCAAGCCGTCTTGTTCAAGACTCCTTCAGTTTGCGCAGAGACCATAAACAATTAATAGAGGTGCCCTTAACCTCAGTATTGCCTTTGTCATGAGTATATACTCAAAAGGAAGACTATAGTTCGATGCTTATCGAAGCAAAGCAATTATTTACTCTTTAGACTACCTGAAAAACCAAGAGGAAATAACGCCAATGAGCATCACCTGTTTTATTGAATATAAAATAGACCCATTCAAAATCGATAAATTTCAAAAATATGCCCAAAACTGGAGCGAGATAATACCTAGTTGTGGAGGAGAACTTGTCGGTTATTTCTTACCACATGAAGGTACTAATGACATTGCATATGGCCTGATAACTTTCAATAACCTGGCAGATTACGAAAAATATAGAGCCATACTCAAAGAAGATAATAAGGGAAAAGCAAACTTTAAATTTGCTCAGCAAGAAAAATTTATTATTTCAGAAAAACGCAGCTTCTTAAAAATTATACCTGAAACTTATCACCAACTAGCAAAGGCCAGTTTATGATAGCAGTTATTTTTGAGATAGAACTAAGATGTGAAGAAAAAGCAGAGTATTTTTCTATTGCAAATAATCTAAAAGCCAGTCTGGTCGATATGGAGGGGTTTATTTCAGTAGAGCGTTTTAATAGCCTATCCGACCCAAACCGCTTTCTTTCCTTATCATTCTGGGAAGACGAACAATCGGCTAAGGCCTGGAAAAACAAAAATGAGCATCGGATAGCCCAAGAAAAAGGTAAAAACTACTTATTTAATAATTATAGATTACGAGTGGCAGACGTTATTCGTGATTATGGTAAGAGTAATATATCCTAAAGTCAGGATATATAAAAACTAATAGTACAGTTGACTAGGAGCTATTGTTTATATAAATATGACCAATAGCTCCTAGTCAGATGTGTAACAGTTAAAATATTCTCTTACCAAGAGCACATTGCTAATATGCATTAGCTGACATTTGATCAGAGATAGTCGCATCAACCAGCTGGTCTACAGCTTGTTTTATTTTGGTTTTAAATACTGGATTAATAAGGCAATTACTTTCAGTATCAAAATTTTCAAAAAAACTTGGAATAGAGACACTACCTTTAACATCAGCCCCCATAAATGAAGCTGACTTTTCAGCTGTAACCAAAACACTTTTTGCCCCACCAGGCCCCGGTGAAGTAGCAAGAAAAAGGGCAGGCTTATTACCAAATATGGCTTTATTGATTCGAGAAGTCCAGTCGTACAGGTTTTTGAAAGCAGCCGTAAAGGTACCGTTATGTTCAGCAAATGAAATGATAATAGCATCCGCTTCAGCAAGTTTGTTGAAAAATGTTATAGCCTCTTTGGGTTGCCCCAACTGCTCTTCTCTTGCAGCACTGAAGATTGGCATTTCGTAATCATTAATGTCCAGTGTTTCTACTTCAGCATTTTCAATCAGTCCGGCTGTATACAACGCCAGCCGTTGGTTAATCGAGTTTTTATTATTACTTGCAGCAAATGCTAAAACTTTCATGTGCTCTCCTTTTTGAAAGTACTACACTTAATAGTACTAGAACCAAAGTGAAGGGATTAACTTGTTAGGTTTCTTTCTTCTGGAATATCACTTAAATATTCAACAAACTCCACTTCATAACCTGCAGGATCGAGAAAATACACATTCTTGCGGTAAGGCTCTTCTGCACCATCTTTGTAGATTTCAAAACCGGCACTTTTGAGACGATCAATGGTCGCCTCGATATTATTGGTGACATAAGCAAAATGAGCGAGACCAACTTGATATCCATCTAAGTCCCTGTTTTTCCCTTCACCATGATCGCTAAATGCAATGTAGTAATAATCATCACCAAAATGTATCCAATTACGAGGCTTGCCACTCCAATGGCTGCTACCCTCCGTACGAACTTTCCAATGGGGAAACGCTGCTTGATAAAAAGTTAATACTTCAGGGATGTCAGCTACAACCAAGTTTACATGTTCAATATACATACTCTTTTCTCCTTTGAGTTTTGTGGCTCCAGGATAAAACCTCAACTTAACTTGAGGTAAAGTGTTTTTTTCACTATCCTTAAAAAAAGTTTGGAGGATCTATGGAACAAGCGACTTGGAGCGTTGGAAAAGTTGCCAAACGATGCGGGGTTAAGGTTAGTACGTTACATTTTTATGAAGAGAAAGGGTTAATCCGTAGCTGGCGCAATGCTGGAAATCAAAGGCGTTACAAGCCTGATGTTCTGCGTAGAATATCGGTGATAAAAGCAGCCCAAAAAATGGGAATTAGCTTGGCGTCTATAAAAGAAGCCTTTGCTACTTTGCCAGATAGCCGAACTCCAACAACCGAAGATTGGCAGTTACTATCAACCAGCTGGCGAGATGATATCAATGCACGCATTGCCTACCTTGAGCGACTTCGGGATTCGTTAACAGGTTGTATTGGCTGCGGATGTTTATCGATGAAAAACTGTCCAATTTACAATGAAGATGACAAATTGGCTAAGGAAGGTAGTGGGCCTGTGATATTGGATAGAAAGCAATAAAACACAGAAATTACGGTTACAATTCAAGGCAACCAGTATAGCTACCCCAACAACAAACGTCGTAAGTTGACTTTTAAACGTTGCCTCAGTTCAACAACATAGGGCAAGCGCTCCCTTTTCTTATTTAAATAAAGGTAAACTGTTAATTCGCCTATCTCTTTTTCATTTATTACTTTAACTAAACCTTTTTCTTTTTTTACATAACAACAAGGTAATAGAGCTAATCCCATATTATTTTTTGCTGCGGTTAAGCGTGCATTTGGGCTATTGCTACGAAATACCCGAATCATTCCAGCAGACTTTTTATACCAGCCTGAAGGGGAAAGGTGTTCACCACTTTCTTCAAAATCAATCAAAAGGTGATCCTGCAGCCCAATAATATGATGCTGTTTTTTTTGTGCTAAATACTCAGATGTTCCATAGAGAGCGAATGGCAGTGTGTATTCGGCAAGGCATACATGATGTTCTTGAGTGCTTTTATTGACCAAAATGGCTATGTCTGTATCACGTGCCACCAAAGATGCGAGAGGACTGGCCGTAAAAAGCTCTACGTTAAGCGAAGGGTGCGCTTTATTCAACGGGCATATAATTTCTGTCACTAATTGAGTAGCTAAAATCTCGGGGGCAGATAAGCGAACAGAACCTGTCAACTCAGCACCTTCTTGAACAGCAACCTTAATTTCTGAGGCAGTTAGTGCCATCTGCTCCGCCAAAGGAATAAGCTGGAGTCCTGCTGCTGTCATAGTATAGCCAGACCGGCTAGCATCAAACAAACGCACGTTTAGCATCTGTTCTAAGCTGTATATTTTACGCCAAACCGTCGCTTGTGATACCTGCAATGCACGAGCTGCAGCGCTGAGAGTACCTAAATTAGCGACAGCAAGAAAAAATCGTAGCTCATCCCAATTCATGATATTCAAATATGAAAGAAGTTGTTTCAGTTTTTACTATTTATAATTCATTTTTAGTCGTTTAGTCTAACTAAAAGTGTTTAGCTCAGAGATACTCTAATGAAAAAAATCCTCTTTCCCTCAAAAATTCAACAGCTTGAACCATTTACCAGTCGATTTGATGCCTTCCGTCTTGCAGCTGAAGGGTGCGATGTACTATTTGCTATGTATCCCGCTGGTACAGAAATTGAGCCTCATGATCATGACACTGATAATTACGGCATTATCACCCGGGGCAAGCTATATCTGACTATTAATGGGCAAGAGCAAGAGTATGGGCCTGGTGATTGGTATCATGTCAAAAAACACCAAATGCACTCTGCAAGATTTATTGAAGATACAGAAGAAATTGAGTTTTGGTTTGAGGAAAACTAATGCTGTATCTAGTCGTTTTAGTGTTGGCGGCCTTAATATGGTCGCCACACTACTTATGGGGAGTTCCTATTGGCAGCCAGCTGATGGATCAAGGCAAATTTTTGCTGGCAGGGTCAATTATCACATTGACAACATTAGTTGGCTTTTTTGGTATGTACTTGCTTCAAACCACACTGAGCCAACAACGTTTTGACCAAGTAGCTGACTTTAGGCTGTTATTAATCCTAAGCTCTCAGTCAGTTGCGATTATCCTGATTGCTATCGACACTAATTTTAACTTAACAGCAATAGTTTCCTGTATTTTTGTTTTAATTGGGGTTTTATTATCCTTGCGTTTATATATTGAATAAATCGTTTATTACTCACCTTATTTTGCCACCTCTATCAAACTAACACGTATTACCAAAAATAAAGGTGGAGAAATCGTGACCAGTCTCAAGCCCACTATCAGCGCTAGCTTCTTTTTATTCTGAAACAGTGAGGTATCATATAACTCGAAGTTTAGGAGTCATCAATAAAAGCGTACACCAAACATAGAGTACACCCATGAAAAAGGAACAGCTGATAGCCCAGCTAAAACAGCTTAATGCAGCAGAGCTGGCAGATTTTGTCATCAGTTTACTTGGGGAAGACCGGGCATTAGACCTAAGAATAGAATCTCTAGCCTTACGCTCAAACCCTGAGGGGCTTACCCGACAAGTTAAGAGCCAGATCCAGTCAATTAAGCGTGGTCGTCGCTTTATTGAGTATGGAGAAAGTTTTCAGCTGGCTACTAGACTCGCAGCGCTTATAGATGATATTGAACAAATAATCCTTCCTTACAGCCCCAAAAATGCCTTTGAGCTAACTGATTTGTTGCTATTCATTCATGGCTCTGTCATGAACCGTGTTGATGACTCTGGTGGTGTGGTAGGCGGAGAGTTTCTGCGTGCTAATGTCTTATGGCTTAAAGCAGCTAAAGCCTGGGGCAATGAGAGTATCGATTGGCTAACTAAAATCTATGACTTAGTTGCTCAAGAAGACTATGGAGTGTTAGATGCTTTATTACCAAACGCTAACGCGCTATTAAATGAGCAACAGCTCCAACAGTTAGCCTGGCGTTATGAAAATGAAATACGTCAACAGCTAAAAAAAGAGGGTACAGGCAATACTGCTTCAAGGCCAACTTTTGAGCTAATCAAGCTCTCAAGCAAGCTACACCAGGTAGCAGAGGCTTTGGCCGACCCAGAGCTGTACGAGCACGCTACTTTATTACTCTCTGCTATGCCAAACTCTCTGCAAATTAAAAGCATTGTTGAACAGTATGTACTGTTCAATCAGCCCCAAAAAGCGCTTAAATGGCTTGATAGCCCATGGCAGACAGATGAGCTGACTCGCCTGCAGTTATTAAATAAAGTGTTTGAGTTAATGAACGATAAACCCAAACTGAGAGAAGTGAGGGAAAAAATTTATCAAACCACACAAACTGCTGAAGCACTTAATGAATTAATAGAGTTGTTACACGAAGAAGAAAAGCAGTTAGTTTTAGCTAAAGCGGTTGATGAAGCAGAACAATGTCAAACCCTTTATATTGCTGTGGATAAGTTACTTTATTTAAAGCAATATGAAAAGGCACAAAATCTTATTCTATCTCGGCTCGATGAACTGGCACGTACCTTCTATAGTCGTTTAACCGATTATGTAAAAGTATTTGAAAAACAAAATTGCTTATTAGCAGTAGTTGCCTGTTATCGTGTATTAGCCAATGATATTCTCGATAATGCACGCAGTAAGGCTTATAGCCATGCAGCTCGCTATATGAAAAAATTAATTGAACTAGATAACCAAATTAAAAATTATCAGTCGTTAGAAACGGCTGAACAATATTATCAAACCTTACAAGAATTGCATGGTAGAAAACGCAGCTTTTGGAGTAAGATAAACGACTAAAAATAGGGCCAATAGCCCTATTTTTTTAGAGTGCTACTTTATAGCCATATACGAAGAGTATATTACCTGCCACAACACTTCTTATACTTCTTACCACTCCCACATGAACAAGGGTCATTACGGCCCACTTTTGGTTCTTTTCGCACAACAGTTAATCCATCACCTTCTACCGCTTTGTGCTTTTGCATCAGTTTATAAATATTTTTCACACTTTGTTCTATCATCCGGTAGAAATTTTCAATTTCCTCTATTTTTATCCGACTATCATATGGAAAATTATTTGACCCCATACAGTAAAGGATTGGAACAAGATTACCATTTACATAGTCTGTCATGGTTGACGGTATATTTCCCCACAAGCGCTTCCCTCGTAAGAAGCCATTACACCATTCAAATACTGATATTATGCTCTTATCATTTTTATAATGCTTAAAGATAGGCTGCCATCTTTTTGAATCAAGACTATCTATCAGTTTGTTATAGTAATCAAATAAAGATTTAACCACTTGTTCAGATTCTTTATGGGAGTCAAAAACTGGCATACTCTCATGCCCACCCCATAATTCAGGCATCATAGCTGATGGTAAAATAGCCTGAGGGGAACAAGCAATTGCAGCAAAAAACCCATCTAATTCTGATAGTGAGTCAATGGCATCTCCATCAGAATATTTTTGTAACCATTTTTCTACTTCTGCTAACTTTTTGTTATTTGCTATTCTTTCTGAGATAAATAGTTCTTCACCAATCCACCTTAGTGCTGGTGTTTTTCGTTCATTTGATATACCTAAAGCTAACTCAACCTCTTCAAAGTCACCTATGATAGTTAGATCGATACAACCAAGCTGAAATAACTTACGCACTTCATCCACTATCTCATTTGCTTTTAAATCAAGAATATTACTGACTATTACCCCATTTAAACTAACAAAATTAATGATGGGTTTTTTTAAATACTGTCGATAAATTTCTACTACCTGCTCACGTACTTCTGGATGATGCTCAACAATTTTAGCGAAAGCATCAGACACGACTTCACAACACAGCTCATCCTCATGCTCTTCATTCCAATACTCTTGTAGTGGATTTATTACAGCAACGCCCATCAACCCAAGTACTGTACTTAATTCATCAAGTATCCATTCATCTTGAGTAAGTCGTTCCAGTTGCTCTAAAATTGGGCCTATGGCCTGCTCTGCATGTAGCTGCCCTAACACTCTCAAAGCATGAAGCTGCGCCCACATTTCAGGGCCTTCCACCACTTCCCAAAGCTGCTCACTATCAAAAACACGCAACAGTTCAGGAATATCCTCAGCAGAAAAGCCATATTGAGCAATATAATCTGGCCACTCACTCACCGGCTCAGGCTTACCTTGGATAATCAACTGCTTGATTTTGGGGTTATTGGTTTTAAATACTTCCATGGTGCTATCAGTAGTGGTCATCTGTTTTATAGGCCTAAGTAGAGTAGTAGTACTAATCAACGCTTAACAATCACTCTATTTTGCCGCTTGTGAAGGTCAATGCCAATGGCAAGTTATGGATAAAATGAATGGAATGGTGGGCATGTTTTCAACCTGAAAAAGAAACAAATCAAAGCAGCTAGAAAAAGAGTCGGAAGAAGAAAAAATTAATCAGAAACAGACACTTGATAACGTGTACTCCTGCCACCACCAGGGAGTTTAACTAAACAGCCTTTTTTAACTAAATCAGCCAAGTGACGGGTCGCCGTCGCTTTACTGACTTTAGCTACTTTTTGGTATTGAGAGGCACTAATCCCATGCTCAAAACCTTTTTCACCACCATCCAGCAAACGGTTAAGCACTTTTATTTGCTCTTTAGAAAGTGCTGCATCATTAAATCGGTGCCAAAAGCGAGTTTTGTTTAGGGTGCGATCAATTTTATCCATTGCTGCCTGCAGTGTTTCCTCTAGTGTGTCAAGAAACCACTTCAGCCAAGGTGTAATATTTAAATTGCCTCTCTGACAAGTTTCCAATATTGTGTAGTAGCTATTACGTTTATCCAATATTGCGACTGACATAGCATATAACCGAATACTTTGCGCATCAGCTTGTGCTAAAGCCAAATCAGTAAGCGCACGGGTCAACCGGCCATTTCCATCATCAAACGGGTGAAGTGTAACAAACCAAAAATGGCAAACACCTGCCCTCAATAATGGGGCAACAGTTGTATCGTTACGACTTTGATTAAACCAGTTAATAAACTCCATTAACTGTTGTTCCAACCTATCTCTGGGTGGTGCTTCAAAATGCACTTTAGGCCGATCAATTCGTCCTGACACAACTTGCATAGGCTCATCACCCCGCAGTTGGCCAACACGCACTCGATGAAAGGTGAACTCTTGCTCTGGAAACAACCATGCATGCCATTGATACAAACGCTCTAAACTAAGAGGCTGTTTAACGTTTTGAATAGCATCCATCATCAGTTCAGCCAAACCTTCAGTTTGAGCTGAAGTAGGATAGTTAAGATTATCACCTTCAACACTAACACCAAGGCGCTTAGCTAAAGAAGATCGCACAGACTGGACATTTAAGCTTTCACCTTCGATAGCCGACGATGTAATAATGTTTTGTAACAACGTATCTAGCGCCGTTTTATCATCTGCAACATCAAAGGCCCCTGCTTTACCAAGCAGAATACCTTGTTTCAACTGTACTTGCCTGAGTAATGGCAATACAACCGCTTCATCCCAAGTAAACTGAGGCCAATCTGCTTGCTGCCAAACCCAAGTTGTAAGCATACCTACCCTATTCACCAACGCTTTGTGATCAGTCATGTATGGCAGTGAGCCAAATAAAGCCACTATTCGGCTCACCATATGAGCCGAATAATAGAAAGATTCGGCTTATATAGCAAGGTAAGCTTTTAGTGAGATAGCTGATAGCGTGGAGAGATGAGCCAAATAAGCAGGCTATTCAGCTCATCATATGAGCCGAAAGTTAAGTGTATTTAGATCAAGCCTTGAAGAAGATAAGACTAAGCCACGACTGCTTTCCTTCTTGTCGTTTTCCGTTTCGCTTTTTTCTCTTTTTCTTGAGCTTCCCGCTCGGTTTTAATTTTGGCTAATAACGCTTCGGCTGAATTTTCACCACTAATTAAGTCCAGGTTTTCCTTACGCCATTGCTCCGTTAATTCACCACGAAAGGCTTTAGCTAAAATGGACTGGGTGAGGTTGTTGACCCGCTGTTGCGCATCTTTAACCCGTTGTTCGATTTGGTCAGAGAAGGCGAAAAGCTCTTCGACTCGACGGACGATTTCGGTTTGTTCTACAAGTGAAGGTAAAGCAAATTCAAAATTTTCTAATAGCTTTGTTTCTATACTAGCTACAGTCGTACCAGCTTTAGAGCAAGTTGCCAAGATGACTGGAGTTAACCCTCTTAATAGAATCGCTGTGAATTTAGGTGAAATTTTGGCTTTATTTGGAATAAAAGCTTTAATATCTTGATTTATAGTAATGTCTTTAAGTGTAAGAGCAATAGGAAAAGAATGAGCCAAAATACCACTTCGTGTAACCATCAGGACAGTATTTTTAAGGATAATCTTCATTCCACCTTCTGATACTGCCAACTTGGTAATTAAATCCTCAGATATAGAAATTTCATGTACTTTCATATCTTTTGGTGATACCCAGGGAATGATTCCATTTTTCCAATATGATTGGTTTGACTTACTTGGTGTTTTTCCTCCCATAATAGAACCAAGTTTTTTTGAGCAAGAATATTCCCAAATAAGCTCTTTTTCTTCCCGCCAATCTTCTGTCAACTTCCCACTCACAGCAGCAGATAGCACTGACTGACGAAACCGTTTAAGGATATTGGGAATTGCATCAAGCCGTGTTTTTAAGGTATCTACTTGGACTAGGGGATTATCTAATATTGTGGCGATTTGTTTTTGTTCAGCTAGAGGCGCTAAAGGCAGATTTCACTCCTTTAGTTTTTTTAAATATATACCCTTTTGCGCTGTACCTTTTGCCTTTAAAAGTATTTGCTTTTGAAAACCAGGTTCTTCTATAGCAAAATAGAAATATTGAGCATTTATTAAAATTGCATTTAATACAGCCACACTTCTTTGTAATGTAAATCTTTCTATATATGGTGGTACAATTGCGCCTCTTCCCAAAGTGTACCAACGATTGTTAATAAAACATCACCTGGCTCAATTTGAGTTCGTTTATTTTCAATTTCAAAATCTTCTTCTGATATAAGCCGATACTTTTGTGAAAAATCTATTTTTCCACAAGATATATTTTTAGCACTTAACATTGGTAAACCAATCTCTTTAGCTTTAGGAGGATTGTGTGAACCATCCGTAACTTTGGAGCAGAGCTCACCAATTGTTGACGTTTTCCAATGTACAGGATACTCGACGCTTTCTGTTAGACTAGAAACTATCTGCTTATCGATCATCCTTCACCCCACCAAAAACTTCAATCAACAACAACTGATTTACTTTTATAACCTGACTACTATCGGTCGATGATATTTGTGCAACAGCCTGTTGCACAATTTGTTTTCTTGCCAAAATTGATTCTCCTGCCACGCGAAAGAACTCCAAACCAAATCCCTTCTCCCCAGCCCTCTCCCAGAGGGAGAGGGGGCTACCCCCAGGTTTGCTGGCTAAATGTAAACAACTTATTGGAAAGTATTTGTGCAGCAGGCTGCTGCACAATTGCCTGACTATTTATTATTCAGCCCCAACACATCTGCCAACATATTCTTCTGGTTTTCCGCTTCATCTGTAGCACCCAGTGCTTGCATTCAACCATCTAACTCTCTTAAAGCCTCGGTCAGTTCACTCATAGCCTCTGTAGGTCGGCGGCATCAATACTGTCTCTGTCTTTCATCCAGCTGATATCCAGTGTGTCGCCTTTCTGTTCTTGGATATAGTCTCGATCAAAGTAACGCCAGCGGCTGTTTTCCTGTGTTTGTTCGATATCCTCATCCAGCCAATGCCAGCAACCTTCTGTACGTTTGCTGGTGCCGTCGGCTTTTCGGCCATAGCGCTTTTCAAACGCTTCTAAATGTTTAGCACTAAATGGATTACGTTTGCTAAAGCTGGGCATGTTGGTACGTAAGTCGTATACCCAGACTTTTTTGGTGCAATTTTCATCTTGAAGTGGGTTCTTGCTGGTGCCTTTGGTAAAGAAGAGTACGTTGGTTTTTACGCCTTGCGCATAAAATATACCCGTCGGTAGTCGTAGAATGGTGTGCAGGTTGCACTTGTTCATTAAATCTCGGCGAATATCCGTACCTACTCCTGCTTCGAATAGTACATTATCGGGCAGTACAACCGCTGCTTGGCCACCAGGTTTTAATGTGCGGTAAATATGTTGCAAAAAGGCTAACTGCTTATTGCTGGTTTTATAGGTGAGGTCGTCACGGGTAATGCTGGCATCACCCCCTTTGGCAGTACCAAAGGGTGGGTTGGCTAGTACAATATCGCTCTGCTTTAATCTGGAGCCAGCTTGGCCTAAGGCATTACCTAAATGCACAACACCTTCATCATCGCCTTCCATGCCATGCAATAAACAGTTCATTAAGGCTAAACGACGAGTGCTAGGTACTAACTCAACACCAATAAACGCTTTATTTTTTGAAAGCGACGTTCTGCTGCGTTGAGGTCAAACAGGTCATCTGTTTGTTCTTTAATGTAATTATCAGCAGCAATTAAGAAGCCTGCAGTTCCGGCGGCTGGATCTTGAATGGTTTCACCCGCTAGAGGTTTGATGCAACGGACCATACTATCGATCAGTGGGCGAGGGGTAAAATACTGACCAGCACCGGACTTAGTTTCGCTGGCATTTTTTTCCAATAAGCCTTCATACAAATCACCCAACCCATCTTCTTGTGCACTAAACCAGTCGATACTATCTAGTGCTGTTATAGCTAGAAAATCATAAAGTGACATAGTCGATTCGCTCAATAAACAGGCTGTATCTGAGGGTAGAGGCATTCTATTTATGCCACATTATAGATTTCCAGCTATACCATTTGATCAAGGTGTTGCGGCTCACGCAAACGGGTTTGGGCATCGGCATAAATAGCAGCAATTAAACCATCATCGCTTTGCGAAAGATTCAAAAGAATTTGCTTGTAAGTATTCAGCAAGGGAAGGCCGCTTTTGCTATTAATATCAACCCAGCGCCCCCCTTTGGGTAATGCATGCTTTTTAAGCAAGCCTGCTTCTTTGTTTTCATGCTCCATTTTTATAAAAAGTAACAGCACCAGCTCGGTTACGTAGTCGCTGTAATTAATGCCATCATCCCGGAGTACGTCACAGAGATTCCAGAGTTTTTGTACGATGTCGTTGTGGGTCATAAATTACTTCTCAGATTGAAAATAATGGGAAAACTCGTTGTTATCCTGGGTCATTAGCGCCATGAGTTTTGGATGTACAAAGAGCTTTTCTTTTCCTGCGGGTACTTCTCCTAATACACCAATTTCACAGAGTTGCTTGAGATAAATAGAAGCCGTTTGACGCTTAGCAATATCTTTTTCAACTAGGTTTTGAATACGGCAATAAGGCTGCTCAAAGATAACTTGCAGCAACTCGTAGCTATAAATTTTGGGTAACTGTTGGCGAGTATATTCACTTGTATGTTCCAGTAAATCGCGTACAGCATTGATCTTATGGGTGGTCCATCTGGCTGTTTCTTCGACAGCCTTTAGCATGAACAATATCCAGGCTTGCCAGCTTTGCTTGCTGGTAACATCTATTAATAGCTGATAGTAGTCTGCTTTATGACGAACGATATAATGACTCAGATATAAAATAGGTAAAGTCAGTAATCCTTGTTCAATCAAGTATAAGATATTTATTACCCGGCCTGTGCGGCCATTACCATCAGTAAAGGGATGAATAGCCTCAAATTGGTAATGAGAAATCGCCATTTTAATTAGTGGGTCAATATCATCATCCATATGTAAATAAGCTTCCCAATTAGAAAGCAAATCACGAATTTGTTGCTCGCCGACAGGTGGTGTGTAAATAACTTCACCAGTTTTATGATTAGATAATGTAGTATCTGGCAGCTTTCGTATATCCATCTGACTAGACTTGATAGTGCTGCAAACCTCAATGGCTGTGTTTGTGCAAAGCGGGCGCTTTTCTATTGATTGAAAGCCGCTGAAAAGGGCGGTGCGGTAACGAAGTGCTTCTTTTGTCGCGTGATCAGCATAGGTGTCTTCAGCAGCAAACCGAAAAAGTTTATCTGTTGTTGTCACAATATTCTCTATTTCAGAGCTGTCTTTTGCTTCAAGCATGGGTAACAGATTAATCAATAGACCTTGATTTGGTAATAGCTCTCCTGCTTGCTTTAATTCTGCAAGGGCTGAGCGTGCAGGAATGCAAGCTTTTAAGACTTGGATGCTTTCGGCTTCTTGTGATGGAGGCAATAAGGGAAGTTGATTATAAGGCTGATCAGGTTTCCAGCTCATGTTTATACTTTCCGAAAATTTCGACATATCAGAAGCTTATGTTGATACTATCGACATGTAAAGATGATATGTCGATAAAATCCAGTTTTATCGACATGACAGAGGCTTATGTCGATGGTATCGACACATCAAAAAGATATATCGATAAAATCCAGTTTTATCGACATGACAGTGGGTTGTGTCGATTGGATCGACATCCACAGGCACTCACCCAGCTCATCCAGCACTGAATCCAACTTGTTCCCTAATATGCTATCCAGACGCTTTACGCCACCATGATCAGCAAAAGCCTCATTAAGCAGGTTCTTTTCAAGCACGACTTCATGCTTAAGCTGTTTAGCTAAGCGGTCTAACCACCGGCGCTGTGGTGCAGTCCAACTATGTAGACCGTAGATATGTTGCATCGCCTGTTGCACCCATTGCTCAAAAGGAACCAGGGCTTCGCCAATGGCGGCTTGACGGATATAGCCAATAATACCTGCGGCAATATCTTGGTTGGTTTGATTACGCCAAGCGCTTTGCAAGTGAGATTCAGAATAGCCATGCTGGTCCAGCAGCATTTTCACTTCTTTTAGCTACTCGCGGGTCAGGTCTTTGGGCTTGTTTACCACGGCAGCTAACGCCGTTGATTGGTTGACCTGGCTTCGAACAAAGGTACTAAAGCTATCCAGATAATCTTGAGGTTTTGTGTATTCACCATAACTTTGCTCACGCCCTAGCAGTTCATCATGATGATCAGGGATAACCGGACGATTATTTGAGGCCGTTAGCTTTTTGACTTCTTCTAGTTGTGTCAGCAACTGCTCATGTTTGCGGAGAAAGTCAGCAGCACCCTGTGGGCCAAGATCATGAAAGTGTTGATGCAACTTTTCAGGTGCTACTCCCCAAGCATCTTCCAGTGTGGAAAGCCGTTGTTTAAGTGCTGGGTTTTGCTCCGATTGCTTGGCCGCTTTACGCATAATACGCATAATTTTCTGGTTTAAGCCATTCAGCACATCATCTGCATGGCTGGTATTGGGTTGCTCGCCAGGAGTAGCTAATGACTGCTCCAAACATTGTGGATTGATTAACTCTCCAGTTAGCTGCTCAATGGTGATGTTCGTGTCTTTAACCAAAGGTTTCATACTGGATACTTCTTGTAACGAAGCATAAATATCCACAGGGTCATAGATTTTAAATACGGTTTTACCAATATTGTCACAGCGGCGAGTCGCCCGACCGACCATTTGTTCATATAAAATCCGTGATTTTACTCGGCGTAAGAACACTAAATGGCATATATTCGGCACATCAATACCGGTGGTTAACAGGTCTACAGTAATCGCAATATTGGGATAGCGATCATTTTTATATTGACTGATAAGCTGATTAACCTTGTCGCTTTGGCCCTTTATTTTCCGAACAGCTGCTTCGTTATATTCATCCCCATAAATGTCTTTAAATGCTTCATCTAACAAACGCTTGACCATATCAGCATGAAGATCTGTAGCGCAGAAAATCATCGTTTTTTCTTCACCAAGCGGGTCTATTTCCTGTGCTAATTGTTGGCAAATCACTCGATTAAAGTTCTCTGTAATTACCCGACGGTTGAAGGTTTCTACTTCAAAATGCACTTCATCTTCTAGCTCTGATAGTTCAACCTCACCGGTTTGAGTATTAATAGTGGATACTTCTTCACCTTTATCAAAATGAATGCCTTGCTGCGTCAGTAATGTTTCATAGCGAATGGGGGGCTCATGATCGATTAGCCAATCATCAGCCACGGCTTCTCGGTAAGAATAGGTAAGTGCGACATGAAGTCGCATAAAGTCGTTGTTCTCCGACTTACGAGAGAACCATCTGTATCACCAGATGACCCTAGGG
>NZ_JAPMOU010000045.1 GCF_028858535.1 Spartinivicinus poritis | reverse complement strand
GCAAAAATCGGCGAAAAGGCGGAGTTTATACTTAATAAATGAGTACTTTGAGCTGATTTTTAACGCTGTATTTGCAAACGCAGTAGTTTTGCGACACCCTCCTAGGGGTACGGCCGTAGAAATGCTGGAATAAAGGAAGTGAAACAATCCTGATCAGAAAAGATATACAGCGTTAGGGTCTACTCTGGATAGCCGGTGATTTTTCTGATAGTTTGGTAAAAAGGTTTAAGCTGTCGGTACATTTTTAAATAGACTTCATTATACAGGGCATTATACCGGTCGGCATTTTCCTTAATTGGCTCAAATGCATCGCCTGTATGCACCATCTGTTGTACTGCAGTTTCGATTGTGGAATGTAATTTTAAGCCAACGGCTGCGTCGATGGCAGCACCTAGCCCAGAGGTTTCAAAGGTATGGGGCCTGACTGCAGGCATATTAAAAATATCAGCGGTGATTTGCATGGCCGCCTGGCTTTGGGCCCCACCGCCTGACACCCGTAGTTGTGTAATAGGGGTTTTAGCTCGGCGCTCGATAGTTTCTTTACCTTCTCTTAGGGCATAAGTCAGCCCTTCTAAAATGGCTCGATACATATGGGCACGAGTATGCACATCACCAAAACCTAAAATAGCGCCTTTAGCAGCCGGCTCTTTTAAACCAGGGGACCAATAAGGTTGTAGCATTAACCCCATAGAACCAGCTGGGACTGATTCGACTAATTCATCAAATAACGTTTCTGGTTCAGTACCCTGTACTTCCGCCAACTGCTGTTCTTTTAAGCCAAACTGTTCTTTAAACCAACTGACCATCCAGTAGCCACGGTAAATCATCACTTCCGTATTATAAGCTGTGGGTACTGCTGCAGGGTAAGGAGGAATAAACCGAATGGGTTCAATGTACTTAGCATTTGTCGTGTTAATGGTGGCAGTAGTGCCATAACTTAAACAACCAATATCAGGGGTTATGCCACCCGAGCCTAATACTTCACAGGCTTTATCAGAGGCAGAAGCAATCACAGGTAAACCGACTGGAATTCCGGTTTGCTCGGCGGCTTGCTGAGTAATCTGCCCCATAGTTGTGGTGGGCGCCACCAGTCGTGGTAATTGCTCTGGTGCTACACCACTACACATCCATTTCCAGTCTTTAGGTCTAGCCCAAGCCAGCCTTTTATAATCAAAGGGTAAATAGCCCACCATAGCGCCAATCGAATCTACCCATTCACCTGTGAGCTGATAATTTAAATAGCCTGATAATAATAAAAATTTATCGGTTTGCTCCCATAATTCTGGCTCATACTGAGCTAACCAATTGGCTTGTGCTTTTGATCGAAAGTAGTTAACCGTTGAATTTAATCCTAACCCGGCGAATAACAGACGCCAGGGCTGAGGTACCTTGCCACGTAATTCAGCTCGCCGTTGGTCTAACCATAAAATCGCTGGTCGTAACGGGCGCCCCTGTTTATTCATGGCAATCACAGTGCCCCGCTGGGTAGTCACCGTCACCCCAGCTAAGCGTTGTTTAATACTGGAATCCAGCTGCCATAATTGCTGGCAAGCTGCCACAACAGACTGCCAATAGTATTCTGGTTGCTGCTCTGCCCAACCTGGTTTAGGAGAAAAATACGGCTGTAAGGGTATTTTGGTTTTATACTGCAACTGTCCAGCCAGGTTAAACACCAAAGCTCGTACACTTTGGGTACCATTATCAATGGCCAGAATTAATGGATCTTGACTAATAACTAATCTCCTAGATCAATCAACAAACTACTTTTAGGTTTTTCTCCTCAAACGAGGGTTTTTCAGAGCTAATCATTACTCCCTCCTACCTATCAGGCTATCAAAAAGCTAGTAGATATGAGGTAATAGGGTATTCTGTAGCTAAGGCATGGATGCCTTTTTAGCTCTTGATGGGCCAGGGATAGCACTTCAAGAGCGGAGGAAGAATATCCTGTTATTTCGTATCAAACACTCAAATTACTTTCAACACCCTTTTACCGTAAACTCTTTAAAAAGGGGAAATTTCATGAAAACCGACTCAAAGCACCTGAAACAACCCGCTGTTTTTTACATTTAAGGCAGAATAAAAAAGCTTAACAATTTTAAATCCCCCCTAGCCCCCCTTTTTCAAAGGGGGGCGGCATTAGGAGGTGGGAATTAAAGATACTTTTTTATATTTCAAGCCGCTTCCGTTAACAACTCAGGAAGACTATAAGACTGTTGCCAGATAGTTAGATAACGATCAACTTCAGCCTGCCATTTAACTTCATTCCAGCCTAGCCACTGACAGCATAATGGCTTTAATTCGGATAACCAATGACTTCCCCCCAACGGGCATAATAACCCGATGCGGGTGCGACGCAATAATAAATCATCTAAATGTACCACCTGCTCCTGCTGTAAAATCCATTCAAGCTCAGCGTAAAGAGTCGGGGCTGGTGAAAATAGTCGTAGCGATCGTTTATTTTGTAGCGACCATAGACTTAACCAAGCACCATAAGTGCCGTATAAGCGCTGTTGAGTAGTAAAAGATAGCTGAGTAAAAGGCAACAGAGGCTGTCTTTTTACTTGACGAAACCAATGAGAATTAACAGGTGAAGCCGGTAATTGGGCACTCTCTCTTAACAGAGCCAAGGTTTGTTCAGCAATAGCCTTAAATGTCGTGAGCTTACCACCTGTGACATTTACTATCGCTCCCCGACGCCACAAAATATGCTCTCGACTTAACGCAGAGGGGGCATCTTTTTCTTTACCGGCGAGCACTGGTCGCACCCCCGACCAACTGGCTTGAATATCACAGAGGGTTAATTGAAGCTCAGGTAATAATTGATTACAAGCAGATAATAAATAATCAATTTCACTGTTAGTGATTGCTAGATCACTGGTTAAAGGCGCCGTATGATCAACATCAGTGGTACCAATTACCGTGGCTCCCTGCCAGGGAATAATAAAAATAGGTCGCCTGTCTTCAGGGTGAAAAAAACTCAGCGCACCACTCACTGGTAATCGCCAACCGGGGATGAGTACATGGCTGCCGCGCAGAGGCCGAATCCGATAAAGTGAAGGCTGTTGATAATCATGACCATTAATCCAAACGCCTACTGCATTAGCAACTGCTTTTACGGCAAGTGAAGTAGACTGTTTAGATACAGCATCCTCCACTTCAAGGGTCACGCCTCCCCTTTCCTGTTGGATGGATGTCACCTTGGTATAATTGAGAGCAATGCCACCATCGGCTTCCCCTTCAGTAATTAATCGCATCACCAGTCGTGCATCATCACTAATACAGTCGGTAAAAACAGAGCCACCTTGCAAGCCTTGTAAATTTACCAATGGTTGTCTGGTCAATACTTGATGGGCACTTAGCGAATGTGCCTGAGACTCTTTCGCTAAGGAATCATAAATTTTTAGTAACCAATCAAAACTATGCTGGCCGGGAAAATGCCCTTGATAATGGGGAGTCATAAAATGTAATGGTTCAACCAAACCCGGCAGTTGTTGTTTAAGCCATTGTCTGGCACGAATAGACTGAAAAGCCAGCGAAAGCTGTCCTTTGCCTAAATAACGTAAGCCACCATGAATTAATTTAGAAGAGCGACTGGATGTGCCTGAGGCAAAATCGCCTTGCTCAAATAGCCCCACTTTAACGCCATAACGGGCTAGCTCTCGAAAAATAGCGGCGCCCGTAATACCGCCACCAATAACGGCCACATCAATCGGTTGATGATGTTGCAGCTGGTGCCACCGCTGTTGTCGGGTAAGTGATTTGATTTCAAGCCATTTGTTGACAGGCATCATGATGTAAACTCAGCTGATTATCTGTTGGATCATCTTGCAATAAACGACTTATGTCTTCTTTATCTGAATCAGGTGTTAATGCGCTCGGTAATAAAGTACTGGGTAGTAAGGTACCTGGATTTAATTGTTGATTAGAATCAAAGTTCGTTAGCCAATTTTTTATTTGCTGAATGCCTAGTTCGCCTTTTTCAGCCTTTAAATAAGGGGCATGATCTTTTCCCACACCATGATGGTGGCTAATGGTTCCCCCTACTTTAACAATCGCCTCACAAGCGGCTTGTTTTAACTTCTGCCAACGTGCATAAGTTGTTGTGTAATTATCCGCCTGACGAAATAAAAAGGTGGTATATAAACTGGCCCCTTGCGGGTAACAGTGAGAAACATGAGTAAACACCCAAATTTTTTCTCCTTCATCCACCAAGGCATTAGCCACAGCATTTTCTAATTGTTCCTTCAATAAGTTAATTTGCGACCAGGCAATAGCTGTTTCCACTGTATCAACTAAAAAACCACGCTGCCATAATGCCTCTCTTAAATAAGGTAAACGAAACCGACCGGCAGCCCATTTTTTCCCTAACCACTCGCCAGTACTCACTCCTTTATGTTGCGCGACCAGCTGTTTAAATAATTTAATTTTGTTTTGATACTGACTTTTTTGTTGCCCGGTAAAACCCACTGTCAGCATACACATCCCTTGCCCACAACCACGCTTTTGCAAATACCAACGCAGGGCATTAATCGAGCGAGGATGACCAGCCAGCTGTAGATGAGTATCGGTTTCTACCCCATCGCTTAAGCGCAACATGGACAACCCTAATCGTAATTGCACAAGCTTTTTGAGCAGTGCTATCGCTTGCTCCCAGCTGGGTAATATCACTACCCGGAAAGACTCATATGAGGGACAAGGCGACACCCGCATAATCGCTTCAGTAATAACGCCAATTCGCCCTTCAGAACCCAATACCCACTCTCGTAAATCTGGCCCTGCCGCAGATGCTGGAAAAGCGGGGATATTTAAAGGCCCCTCTAGTGTTTCCAATCGCCCCCCCGCAAATAATTGCTCAATACGTCCATAGTAGAGCGATTGCTGACCACTGGAGCGGGTCGCGATCCAACCGCCTAATGTAGAGAATTCAAATGACTGCGGAAAATGCCCCAAGGTATAACCCTGGCTTTGCAATTGTGCTTCTACTTGCGGGCCTGTGGCTCCTGCACCGATGGTAGCTAGTAGACTATCTTTATCAACATGAATCAGCTGGTTGAGCCGAACCAGACTTAACGTCAGGATAGGCTGTTCTGAAGCCTGGGGAGTGATATGGCCAGCCACTGAAGTACCACCACCATAAGGGATAATTTTATATTGATGTTGCTTTGCCCACTGTAATAACTCTGCCACCTGCTCACTGGTGGTGGGCATAGCCACTCCATCCGGTATCACACCTAATTGTCCAGACTTTAATGCTAGCCAGTCTGCCAGGCTCTGGCCCCGGCAATGGTTAACCCGTACCTCCGCAGAACAATCAACCAATGGATGGGCTTCAAGCCTAGATTCAGGCACACTAGCTAAAACCTCTTGCAGAGAAGCAATGGGCAGCGGTGTTGCCCCCCCTAATTTATCCATTAAAAAATGAGTTGCCTGCTCAGGCAAAGGGTAGCTGACTGTTTCCCAGCCCCAACTGTTCCAGCGGCGTTTTGTCATCAACCTGCTCCTTTTGGGCCTATGTCAAGCGTTTGCAGCATGGCCAGGCGGGATGGATTAGTGATAAAAATTCAAGTTAATTCTTGAGTGTTCCTATTTTATACTAACGTTTGTATTGCCAACGTCACTGACCATTAACGCCGATTTAAGGGGCTAATCCTGACATGCCAGAACACTGCTTATGACAAGTACCATCGGATCAACCTCAACAGCCGCCTTAAGCCAATTTATTAAGCTGGCAGAGCACTATGGCCTGCCTGTTGAGCCATTGGCCAAACAGGCAGGCATTAATCCAAGCCAGTTGTCGTCTAGCAGCTCAAGGGTATCGTTATCAGCAATGGAAAAGCTGCTACACCAATTTATTCAACTAAGTAATGACCCTTTGTTTGGCCTGCATGCTGCACAATTTGTTCAGCCTGGCTCTTACCATGTGCTGGGGTATATCGCCATGAATTGCGCGACATTGGCTGAAGCTGTTGATCGGATTCAACGTTATGAAGCACTGGTGGGAGATATGGGGCGCTCCCAATTAAAGCCAAGTGAAAAAGGGCTGGTTTTAAGTTGGCAATGCCAGTTTACTGACTCGTTAGTGCACCAGCACATGGTTGATCACTGTTTGGCCTCTTGGGTCAATTATGGTCGTTGGATTACTGATAGAAATGAAAACCCACAAAAAATTGAGCTAACCCGTGCAGCCCCTAACTTATCTGCACAAGTGGAATACCAACAAATATTTCAATGCTCAATCGTTTTTCAGGCACCTCAAAATGCTGTGTGGATTTCCCGTGAACATTTACAAGTACCACTGCGCCAGGCGGACCCTGGGTTACTGCAAACCTTAGAACAACATGCCAATCAATTAATCAGTCAATTGAATAATCAGGATATCAGCCAACAGGTGTCGGCTACTATCCAACAAATGATGCCTAATATTCCTAAGCCCGCTGAAGTAGCAGCCCAATTAGGCATATCAGCACGTACCCTACAGCGGCGGTTACAACAAAAAAATACTCACTATCAAGCATTACTCGACGAGGTCCGATTAGTCACAGCTAAGCAGATTTTAATCAATACGCAATCAACCATTGAGCAAACCGCACATGCCGTGGGCTTTCATGATGTTCGGTCATTTCGCCGCCGGTTTAAACAATGGACGGGATTATCCCCCAGTGAATACCGAGTTACACCGGATCTTGGTGAATAAGAATATCGGCATCAGGAAATTGGTTTAAAATAGCGGCATCCACCTTATCAGAAATTTGATGAGCAGCCTCTAATGTTAAATGTTTATCCAGCTCTAGGTGTAACTGAATAATCGGGGTCATGCCAGAGCGACGGGTTCTTAACTGATGTACACCTTTTACCCCTTCCACCTGTAACACTAATTGAGTAATTTGCTGGCGAGTTGCATCTGGTAGCTCATGATCCATTAATAAATTAATAGCTTCCATCAATATATCCCTGGCACCATAGACCATGTAGCCTGCAATACCAATGGCAATCAATGCATCGGCTTGCGGCCACCCCCAGGCGGTTAATCCCAGTGCAACTAATACTGCCGTATTACTTAATAAGTCCGCTCGGTAATGAAGTGAATCGGCTTTTATTGCCACAGAGCCTGTTTTTTTAATAGTGGTATACTGAATTGTTAATAATCCCAAGGTTGCCAGAATAGCGAATACAATAACCCCAATCCCCAACCATTCAGACTCAAGTACAACCTGTCGTTTAAGATGATCAATAGCATTTAGCACCAAAAAAACACCTGAGACTAAAATAAAGGCTGCTTGTACTAAGCCGGCTAGTGACTCTGCTTTACCATGGCCAAATCGGTGCTCCTTATCTGCAGGCTTGAGCGAGTAGCGAATGGCTATCCAGTTAACGACAGAAGCCAACCCATCCAGCACAGAGTCAATCAGTGATGCCAATAAACTCACTGACCCTGTAAAAAACCAAGCAATGGATTTCACCAGGATTAAAACCACTGCCGTAATCACTGAGGCTGCACTAGCGAAACGCAACCAAAACGCATTGTCATTTGTATTTTGAATTTCCATTAGTTTCAATAAAATCAATAAGTTAGCTGATAATTTTAATTATCCTGCATTCACTAAGTGGTTCGCCAGTTTTTAATATGAATTTTTTTCAACATATACTTGAATTTGATTAATTTGACTCAACCAACTCACCTACATACAGTCACCGGTTTGTTGGTGCCTAGTGATACTAAGTAGCAGATGGAGTAATAGGGTATTCTTCTGCCGCTATACAAGGCCATCCATGGCCTTTATAGCTAAAGCAGTATCCCGACTGCTGCTTCAGAACCCCCTATTACTCAATCTAGCGAGAGCGTTGAGAAGTGATATAACTGGGTTAAACGGGAAGATTGGTGTAAAACCAACGCTGCCCCCGCAACGGTAAGTAGTGATTTGTATTGTTAATGTGCATTTGCGTTAGTAAAAAACAAATGACTATAAGCCCGATACCGGCCAACAAAATAGCTATACCTGGTCATGCGGAGGGCTCCACCAGGGGAATAAACAACTTGTGGTTGGTTAAATAAGCTGTTTACTTCCTGATCCCTCTCAAAACCAATAACTAAGTTGTTACACCATAAGGTTTTGAGTTTTAACAATGCCAAACTTTACCCCCAAGCCACTGTTTATTAGTTTATTCATTACTGGGCAGGCTATCGCGGCCAGTGAAGCTCCTGTCGTACTGGATGAAATTGTAGTCACCCCCACCCTTACCCCTACAACAGTCGCCAACAGCCTGGCCCCCGTTACGTTATTTACCCGTGAGGCCATCGAAAAAAGCCAGGCACAGGATTTACCGGAATTACTTAAACGGGTACCTGGGTTGGATGTACAACAAACAGGAGGTGTTGGTTCTACTACGAAAATTTTTAGCCGCGGCACTGCAACTAGACACACTTTAGTACTAATTGATGGTATTAGAATTAATCAGCCTACTAGTGGACAAGGCCAAATTAGCTTAATTGATCTGGATACAGTTGAGCGGGTGGAAGTTGTGCGCGGGCCAAAAGCGGCCATTTATGGCGCAGCGGCTATGGGCGCAGTGATTAATATTATTTCCCTCAAAGATACGGACAAAACCTTAGCCCCTGAGTTAAAAATCAGCCGAGGCTCCCATAAAACTGAAAAATATGTTGGCGGCATTAGCGGTAAAATTGAAGATACTTTTTATAATTTAAAACTGGGTTATCACAATACTGAAGGGTTTAATAGAAGCAAAAGTGACTCTCGAAAAGAGAATGATGGCTTTCGTAATAACAGTATTAATGCCTACCTGAAGCATAATCTATCTCAACAGACGGCTATTACAGCCTATCTATTTCAAAATGAAGGAGAAACAGAAATTGATAACTTTACTCCAAATAATCAATTTTCTGAATTTACCTTACAGACCCTAGGCACAGAGATCAATCATCAGTTTACAGATTCACTAAATATAAAACTAGGAGTCAGCCAAGCGAAAGACTTGTCAGACACACGAAACGATCTAGATGATAGTTTATCTTATAGATTTGACAGTAAACACTATTCACGAACAGCTCAGATTAACTGGAAGCTAAATAAAAATCATCACTTGACTTTGGGCTACGACTATACTGATGATCATATTATAGGTGAATCAATTTTTAATAAGCGCTCCCGTTATAATCATGCCTATTTTATTCAAGACCAAATAACCTACGGTAATCACGATATTATCCTTGGCCTACGCCATGAAGATAACGAGCAATTTGGTCACCATACCAGTAAACAGTTTTCCTACGGCTACTGGTTTAATGATGATTTGCAAGTTATTGCCAGTTTTGGAGAATCTTTTGCAGCACCAACTTTTAATGACCTTTATTACCCTAGTTATACATATGCAGGAAATCGTTACCAAAGTAACCCTAACCTCAATCCTGAACAAGCAAAGCATTATGAGTTAGCCTTAAAGGGGTTTTCAGATATTAGCTCATGGAGAATTGGCATATTTGAAACCCAAATTAAAGACCTCATTGCCAATAAAAATATTCCTAATAGCAATATTATTCAAAGACAGAATATCAACCAGGCAGAAATCCAAGGGCTTGAAGCTGAGTTAGCCACTGAACTATTAGGCTGGAACTATACAGCTAGCTTAACCTTGCTGGACCCTAAAGATAAAGATACAGATAACACTCTCCCCTCTCGTAGTAAACAGTTATTGAATATGAGCCTTAATAAAAGCTGGAACCGTTATACGTTGGGTGTCGAATGGTTTTTACAAGGAAAACGACATAATGTCAGTGGCCGTGAAGACTTATCCGGATATGGCAGTGTGAACTTATTACAATCCTATAAGCTAACAGACGACATTACCCTACAATGGAAAATTAATAATATCTTTGATAAAGATTATGAAACCAATAAAGGCTTTGAAGAAGATGGAATCAATACGTTAGTATCCTTGATTTATCGACCTAACTAACTGCTAACGCCGTATATTATGACCCAAACTGACAAAGAAAAAGCCCGTTACCAAGCCCGAATGGCGAAGAAAAAAGCCCATATTGATCAAAAAGTGGCTGAAGCAACAGAAGAGCGTGGTATTATTATTATTCTAACGGGCAATGGTAAAGGTAAAAGCACCGCCGGTTTTGGCAATGTAGCCCGCTGTGTGGGCCATGGTTTTAAAGCCGGTGTAATTCAGTTTATTAAAGGCACCTGGGCTTGCGGAGAAAGGGATTTACTGGAGCAGCATGGAGTGGAATTTCATGTTATGGCTACTGGCTTTACCTGGGATACCCAGGATAAAGAAAAAGATACCGCCGCCGCCCAGGCGGTCTGGCAATCCGGCAAAACCATGCTCACAAATCCAGAACTACGACTGGTGTTGTTGGATGAACTGACCTATATGATCCGTTATAGCTATTTAGATGAAAATGAAGTCATTACCACGCTACAAAACCGGCCTAAACAACAGTCAGTGATAATTACTGGCCGCGGATGCCCGAAAGCATTAATTGAATTAGCTGATACAGTAAGTGAAATAAAACCAGTAAAGCATGCTTTTGATGTAGGGATTAAAGCCCAACAGGGAATTGATTGGTAATCAACCCCCTGTTTAACAACTATCCAAATGTTGTTTGTATCTCCTGAACAGGATTGGATGTTGTTGTTTTGAGTCGTTCAAGCTCTTGAATAATTGGCTGTAGTTGAGCTGCCGGGTTTTTAAACCAATCAGTGGACCAAATTCGTCGTATCTTCCAACCTAACCCCTCAAGAATTTCCTGTCTTAAACAATCACGATCCCGGGCTGATTTTGCTGAGTGATAAGTTGCCCCATCACACTCAATAGCCATTAAGAAACGGCCTGGTTGACCAGGGTCATAGACAGCTAAATCTAAATAATAACCCGCTACTCCTAGTTGAGGCTCACATTGATATCCATGAGAGGCCAGTGCTTGCATGACGGCAATTTCAAAGTCACTATCTGCTGACTTACCAGTGTACTGTGACTGATGTAGATGCCCTGTTTCACAATATTCCAAAAACGCCCGCAATGACTGTACCCCTCTGCTACTTTTTCCACTAACAAGTACATCACTGGAATCCATGGAAGAAAAAATATACATTCGCTTTTTAGCTCGGGTAAAGAGTACATTCAAACGCCGCCAACCAACATTGGAGTTAATTGGACCAAACCGCTGCATCGTCCGCCCTCCTGGTTGCTCAGGGCCATACGTCATGGAAATTATAATTACATCTCGCTCATCCCCTTGCACATTTTCTAGGTTTTTAATAAATAGCGGCTCACCCGAGAAACGATTTTCTTCATAAACATGCTGAAAATCCGGGTCTTCTTTTATTACTTTATCCAATTGCAACTCAATTTCATCCTGTTGAGAGGAATTCATTGCTACAATACCAACTGTTTCCTGAGGCCTTGTTATTAACTGATTACTCACTGCCTTGACTATTTCTTGGGCTTCTTCTCTATTACGACGCTGATAAAAGCAACCGTTCACCCGCATAAAATTTATGCCGTATTTATCTGAATTATTGAATGGTGAGGGAAACAATACTAAGTTTGAATCATAAAAATGTTGGTTAGAAAAGGCGATTAAAGATTCATGTTGTGAACGGTAATGCCAGCGCAGCCTACGAGTTGTAAACATGGGTATAACAGACTCCAAAATACTTTCTGAGTCCTCCAAAGCTACACTCTCTTCATCATTTTGCACATCGCTAGCTATTTTACTAAAAAACGAAGTCGGTGGCAGTTGCTTGGGATCACCAACAACAACTAGCCTTGAACCTCTGGCTATAGCTCCCAAAGCTTCCTCTGGTCGTATTTGTGATGCTTCATCCATGACAACAAGGTCAAACTCAAATTTCCCAGGCACAAGATATTGTGCCACAGACATAGGACTCATCATAAAACAGGGTTTCAACTCTAAAATAGCCTTACCTGATCGCTGCAATAAATGACGAACAGCAATATGACGTGCTTTTTTAGTTGCTTCATGACGAATTAAAGCCATTTCGGTATAATTTGCAACTCGCCCGGCAGCAACACCCACAGGCGGTGTCACCTGGTCCACTTGGTAGGCTATTTTTTGCCGCTGTAGTCCAAGTAATTTTTTATCATACTCCTGGTATTTACGACGAATTGCCATTTGCTCCATGCCACTAAACTCAGCCAGCTCTTTATGTTCAGTTAATATTTCCTTAGCAAGCTGGTGATACATCACAAGCTGTACAATTGCTTGTAAATCTTTTGTCAACAAATAACTGTTTTCTACTCCTTCAACTATTGTTCGTAAGCCAGTTGCACAGAGCTTTTGCTTTACTCTGATATAATCCAGCCAAGTGTCCAGCCAGTTTGCCTTTGCAAGGGCTTTTTGGTTGCTTTCAATTAGTGACTGTATGGCACCCTGGGACGATTCAAACCACTCATCTTTATTAACTTTACCTTGGTTAATAAATTGCTCTGCAGCTTGTCGTGCTTGCGTTGTCAATTCACTTAGCTCAGCATAACTATTTTGTAATGCTTGATAACGGGCTACTGTTGGTTCCGCTGAAATAGCATTAACAAGCGCTGGTATGTTAATCACTACTTCTGCAATGGCCAGAGAATTACGACCAATTGTTAATAATCTTTCTGATGCTGATCCAGGCATTATTGATAATGGCAGTTTTTCTTGAGTAAAGTACTGAACCGCAGGGTTTAGGCGCCATGCCTCTATACGCGTTTGTAACCCAGTTAGCTGTTGAAGCCGGCACTGTAAATCACCTACCGTGATCTGATGATGGCTGGCAAAGGTTAATTGCCCCAAACACTGATCAAGTTTTTTATGTAAACCTCTTAATAATTCAACAGGACCTGTTGGTGATGTTTTTCTATGCAAGAGAGGGCTAAATGTTGGATACCGCTGTTGCAATATTTCAGTTATCTTAACTAACTGTTCAACCTGCACGCCTAACTCACCATTAAGCGCATAAATTATGCTTTGCACCAACTGTCTGTCTAGAGTAAACAAAGCCTCTCCAATCGCTACTCTATCACCAAAACCAATGCCATACTCCTCACGAACCGCCTGGTACCAAGAGCGTAAGACCATAATACGCTCTATTGGTGTTTCCACTCCTTGAAACCACTCACCAAGTAGTGGATCTTGTTGATGCAGGCGGTTAATATATTCAACACCTTCAGTATATTCAATTAGCTCAGTCAATAAATTAAAAGCTTGTTTTTTACCTTGTTTTGGCTGTAATACTAAAGCTAAAATAGCTTGCCTGGCTTGACGCCATTGTGAAGAGCAAAAACAGAAAAACCCTGCATTATCCAAAGCCATTTGATAGGACTTTAATTGCCCGGACTGTGGAAGGTTATCTAATTTAAAATACGATTGTAGCTGCTCATGCAAAGGCAGCAACTTTTGCAGATAATGCTTTAGCTCTTTCAGCAACACATCTAAATCAGGATTATCAAACAAGACATGCCGATAACGCCATAGTTCTGGGGGAAGAGCATTAAGCAACTTTGATAACTTAGACAGCTCTTGTAAACCAGGATAAGTAAAAACAAATACCGGATGCAGCTCTCGTGGGATTTTTTCCTTAATCCGCTCAAGCTGAATATTAATCGAATTTGCTAATTCCTCCGACTTCAGTAAACTAAGTTTATCTTGCCCTAATGCATCTAGTGTTTCTTCATACCTAATACCGAGACCTCGAAATTCTGTCAATACTTTATCCAGTTTTTTTACTGTATTACTATCACTAATAAACTCTGGTTTGATTATTGTACTTAAACTGTCATTTTCAGCATGAATCCATTGGTACCCGTCTAGCATTTGCTTAAAGGCCTCGCCTTGCTGGGCAATTTCTACTAAATCCCCCAGTAGCTCTTCACCTTGAATATTGGGTAACAAAGCCAATGCATCAATAATTGACTCTATGGTTTCCAGTAAGGTATTTGGATCAATTGTCAACTGTAACTGTATTACTTGTCGTTGCCAATGATGATTTAAACATTGAAGGCTGCCATTCCAATGTTTTAATGCCTGACATAATTCTTTTGCCTGAAAACCTAATAATTCAGTATTATCGACACCATACCAATAATGATTATAGATTTTTCCTCCTTCTGCCTGCTCAGCTACCTGATTAAAAATATCTGCCAGCATATCAGCATCATCTAACAAAGCTTGCTGCTTAACACTCGTCAGCGTTTGACCACTGACTCCCTCAATTTCCAGTGTATCAGGTTGAATGCCATATTGTTCGCGATAGCGAGTGGCTTTATTTAAGATTTGATGTATAGTGAGACCTGTTTGCTTCCACTTATTATTTATTTGAGAAACATAATAATTAAGCTTACTTTTTAAATCTTCATACCGGGCTATACTATCATTAAGCTTGCCTGGTTTTGGATACTCCCCCAGCCTATTAATTCGTTGAATCAAATCATCAAGTATTTTTCGCTTATTTGTTTTATGACTATGTAATTCTAAACAAAAATCCCCTAAGCCAGCTTTATCAAGACGTCCTTTCACTACGTCTAATGCTGCCATTTTTTCAGCAACAAACAACACTTTTTGCCCATTTGCTATACAAGCTGCTATCAAATTAGTAATAGTTTGCGATTTACCAGACCCTGGTGGCCCTTCTATAACTAAGTTTTTTCCCTCTACAGCATCAATCAGTGCACTATGTTGAGAGCTGTCTGCATCATAAATTAAAGGGAAGTGGCTATGAACATTTTCAATATCATCGATAGAATACTCATTAACATAAGACGAAATACCAACCTCTTCCTCATCAGCGACCGAATGAAAAAATCTTCTAATCAAATTATGATTTTGAATGCTGTGATTTTCTGGCCAGTTTTGTGGGTCTAAATCTTGATACATGGTTTGTTTAGCAAAATCCAGCAAGACCAGAGATGCATAACGGCAAACTTTCCAGCGAGGTTTTGCGCAGAGGATAGTTTGTTGGATAGTATCAAAATACTCTTCTGGATTTATATCTTCATTCACTTCTGGCAAGATCATACCAAAATCATTCGCCAACTTTTCACTCAAGGTGATATTAGTGAAAAGCCCATCATCTTTAAGGTCAATACTATAACGATATACCCCCAGCATTTTATCGAGCTTATCTCGCTTAAGCCGCACAGGTAGAGTAAATAAAGGTGCCAGCCGAGCCACATCTGAAACAGGGCTTTCATACCATTGTAGGAAACCAAGTGCCAAATACAGTACATTTGCTCCACTTTCTTCAATTGCAGTTTCTGACTTATTGCGAATACTACGTAATCTTGCTTCTAAAGAGGAAGCATAAAGCAGCGTTTGTAGTTGATGATCCTGATGCTTTGCAGCGCCCTGAAGTTTTGCATCTGCAGGTGGTAGATCATAACCCGTGTCCAAGCCAAGGCGCTTTGCCCACACGTCTTCTGTTGGATACTCATTCTTAACTTTTTCACCTGATTGCCTATCAATAACAATATAACCGGCCTGAATTAACTCAGTTTCTGAGGGCTCAGGCACTGGAATAAAAGTTAAGGAGTGGTCACCTTGCTGTAATACGCTATAGATTTGATCTGGTAGCTCATCTATCAAACGTACGCTATTTGACTTAGAGTGACGGTAGTTAATTAGTGAATTGCGACTACTTAAATCAAGTAACTTCTTGCGAACAGACTCCAGAGATTCAAAGGCAAAACTATTATCCATTAGCAACTGCCTACATTTATCTGTGAAAAAAGAGTTATCTATACTCTACCTTGTAAAGCACATCAGTTTAAATTTTAGCCTACCGATTGCTCTTACTTGGTGAATATATAACATTAAATTTTATTTTCAAGGATTTATAATACTATACTAGCCAAATATACCATTTGTTTAGGAATATATAAAAGCTTGGAATAAAGTAGTCATAGTTCTACACCCTTACTGACTCTTTAAGGACAACAAACTCACACAACTCCACATCATCAATCGTATGCCTTTCCTTAACCCCTAACTCAATCGGCCTACTAAAGAATGGTGCGTCATACACAATGGTGTGAAACTCTCCATTTTCACCACACACATCAATATTCATTGCTTCAAGCTGGTTAAACGGCAGTTGATGATAATCTATTCCTAAAAAATCACCTGACATTACTTTGGTTCTTACTACGGATAGTTTGGCTTTAATACCTGCAGCGATAATGGCACTTGATACAGCTGTTCGGGCTTGCCCCCATAGTGGCAGGTGAGCAGTCATACATGCTGCTTTGGTGATTTTTTCTTCAAACTGGCGGTGTTCAATAATATCAATATCACCAAATATACAAGTAGTTGTCTGGTATTGTTGCTTTAATTCTTTTAGGCCTGAAACTAGTGAAGTCTCGTAGTCAGCCCAGGATGAATACACAAAAGAAATGGGAATATTCATCATCTGGGCTTGCTGGAGGAGGACGGCTTTAGATACCCCATTCGACCTGGAAAAAGGGGCTTGATCATTCATCATTACCAATAAAGCAACAATTTCATATCCTTGCTGTAACGCCTGAGATAAGGCAAGACAGCTATCTTTACCACCACTCCAGGAGACAATTGCTTTATTCATGCAGTCACTATGTTTCGTGTTAAGAAAATCTCACGATCATAGTGCTTTCGACGTATAACTGTAAATACCACTTAAGGCAAATAGGTTTGGGAATGAGTGAAATGATAGCATCCCTGCTTTTGGTGAATACATATAATAATTTTTCAGTTAACTGACTTATAAGTAGTCATTGGTAATTTTTTCTTTAGTACCGTCCTCTTCCATAGAATCTAATGCCTTTTGTAACGCTTCTATAACTGCATTAGGTGTTTCTTTATTCATCGCTAAATACAGTTGGCTTTTCTTAAAGGTAAATACTTTTTTCAGGTCTCTAAAATTGTCTTGGGCAGCTAAATAACGACCTGATAAATCACCTGTTGCCCAAAGGTCTATTTTACCTGCTTGCAATTTCTTAATGTTTTCATTATCTCTAAAGGACAAGTGCAACTTAAAGTTTTGTGACTCCAAGTATTTTGCTTTAGCATCACCCTTGTAGCCCCCTATACGATAAGGTCTCGCTTCATCCAGATTGTTAATTTTGATAGGCTTATCCTTTAAGGTCATAAACACCCAGTCACTGGAAGCAATAGGCCCTACCCACTTAAAAAGATCTTCTCTTTCCGGGGTGCGAGATGTGGAGAAAAGTCCGTACCGTCTTTTTTGAACCGTTAGTTCGAAAATTCGTTTCCAGGGAAAACGAAGGCTTAATGAATACTTAACGCCAGCTCGTTTAAACATTTCCCGGACAATATCAGTGGCCAAACCATCAACATTATCCCCCCTGGCGAAGTTCTTGTCATCTACACTCATGTTATAGGGAGGATAATTTTCAGTAAGCAAGATGACTCTAAAATTAGGGGTAACTTCAGCTACAGAGAGCATTGAAGAAAACAAGAGCAAAAAACTCAAAAAGATAGCGACATAACTACTGTGTCGTTTTAGCTTGACTGCCATTTTACTACGCCCTCACTTTATATTGATAGCTATTATGTTTATACCAGTCGCGAGTTATTTTATGGGCAGTACTTTTTACGTACCATTGAATACCATAGTATTATTTAAATGCTGTTTATTGCAAGCAAAACTCATTACTACTTGAGATTTCCCCTTATCTACCTTATTCATTACCCTTTATAAGCAGTATACTCTTCGTATTCGGTATCTAAACTAGTATATTGAGTCTATACATCATGCAAAAAATTAAATATCACTAAATTAGTCATCCCTAACACCTAGATCATACTTACAAAAATAAATGCCCTTATCACTAAGGGCATTCAATTACAGTACTAACAGTTGTGTAGCAACTCCATACCATGTGTATAGACATTTTATTTCAAGTACTTATCTTGCACAGATTGAACAAAAGTAGTATCTGCCATCACCTCTTCCAGTGCTTTCTGGTGAGCTTTGACCACTTCATCATCAATGGTTTTGTTGAAAGCAAAATAATGCTCTCCAATTGGTGTCGATACTGCACTTTCAAAATCGGCTGGACTTAACCCTTCTTTTTTTATCAACCATTTGGCTACCGTACCATTATAAGAAATGGCATCAACCTTACCATCTTGCAATTTTTTAATCATTGCAAAAAAGTTTGTAGATTGAGAAATATTCTTTTTAGGCACGCCTTTCTCTTTCAGTAACAATTCACCTAAATCATCACGAATGGCTGCATATTTAAACTTTTTATAGTCCTCAGGCGAGTTGACCATTACTTTCTTTGGATTACCTTTAAGCACAATTAAATCATTTGATCCTTTGGATAATGGACCTACCCACTTAAATAAACCCTCTCTTTTTTTCGTGCGGGTAGTTGAGTAGAGCACATTTAAATTACCTGGTTCCTGGGTAGTTCGATAACCACGCACCCAAGGCTGAATTTTAATATCTTTTCGTGCCTGACTACTTTTCAGTTTTTCTAACATAGCCACTAATATATCAGTGTTCATCCCAACCGCTTCACCGCCTTCCCCTTTAAAGTTATAGGGTGGAAATTCTTCCGTAATATAGGTGATTCCTTGGGTTGGGTCTGCCCATACTGGTAAAGCTAATACAGTAAAAATCAAACCAATTAGTGCTTTCATGGTTAAACCCCTTCAGCAGCAACTACATAAACTATAAGCTGATTTCAAGTCTAGCACTGCTTTACAAAAAAACATCATAAGATCGAAAAAAAATGGTAACTCATTATTTTAAAGTAACAGTAAAAAATAAGGGAGAATCAATAGGTACAGAAGTTGCTAGCTGATAGGGGGCTCACTCTTTATTTTTCAGTTAAATAACGCAATAGAATGTCATTAAACTTACCTGAGTTAACCCCCTCATGTAATGCTTGATTAAAGCGCTTAATAAATGGCTGCCTGTTCAAGGTTTTTGCAATACCTAAAAAGTTAGGATCTCGCTTAAAAGGCTTGGGTAAAATGACAAATTGATTTTGCTGTTGTTTCAGCTTTTCATTTTGAGCAATCGCTGCGTGTAAGCCAAGCTTTCCAGGCCCTAGTAACACGACATCAACTTGGCCTGATAATAACTGCAATAACCGATCCTCTGGAAAGGGAGCTGCTCGTACACTAAATAGCTTACTAGCAACGGCATTATCATATTCATCTCCAAAGCTTGACCCCAAAGTAACACTTAAGGTTTTTCCGCGAAGATCTTTAATCGACTGATAATCAAACTTACCTCGTTGGGTAGTCACCAAAATCATATCGTCATAATACATAACCTCAGAGTAATCAAATAGTTTAAGCCGCTGAGAGTTCTTTGAAAAACCGATAATTCCACCTTCCCCGGCGAGCGCATACTTATAAGCCCGCTTCCAAGGGTAAAGCCGAATGTTAAATTTACAATCCATTTTCTCACCTAGATAAGACATCATATCCACTAAGATCCCTTGAGGCTTACCCTGTTGATCTAGGTAGTTTTTAGGTGGTTTATTAGAATTACCAAATATCGTTAACTCACAACTTAAAACACTTTCTACATATACTGTATAGATTGGTAAAATAGTTAACGTATATACAATTAATAGCAACAGAGATTTACTGGTACAGACTGTCATATGTTGCCCCAAAGACGATTAGACTTAAGGCATAAGTATAAACTTCTAGTGTGCCGACTATGGATGCTGAAGCCCTATATATTTACTATAACCCTATGGTTACATTCGACTCAAAGCTTTGCTGAAAAAGCTACCATTACTACGGTCAATTTAACCAATGGCGAATGGCCACCTTACCTTGGTCAGGCACTACCCCATCATGGCTTTGCTTCTCATATTGTGAGTAAAGCCTTCTCTAGTGTTGGTATTAAAGTACACTATAGTTTCTTCCCCTGGTCACGCGCCTATCAGTATGCTCTGACTGGCAAAGGTATCAACCAAACCTGGCATGGTACATTGGTTTGGATATACACCCCTGAACGCGCCAACCACTTTATCTATTCAGACCCTGTTGTAAAAGATGAAGAAGTATTGTTCCATTTAAAAAGCACCCCACTCCAAGGCTGGCAACATGTAGACGACTTAAAAGGACAAGTGATTGGTGGCACTCAGCATACAGCTTATCCCTTCTTTGAAAAAGCCGAACAAAAAGGGATTTTACGCTTAGAACGTGCTGGCAATTACTTTGATTTATTTAATCGATTACTTGGGCACCGTATTGATGCGATACCTCAAGCCAAGCAGGTTGGTCAATATTATTTACGCACCCAATATTCACCGCAACAAAGCACATTAATTACTAGTGCCCCTAAAGTCATTCAAACCCGTGAGTATTCTTTAATTATTAATAAAAAGTTATCCAACAATGAACAACTGGTCAAGCAATTTAATCAAGGCTTAAAGATCATTAAACAAAACGGCACCTACTCTCGCTTATTTCAACAACTCGCCAGTGGCTTTTATGATGCAGACAGCCAATCAAATTAATAAATCAACTGATGCAGTCAGCCCTACCTCTAATGTTTATACCCTAAAAGGGTGTCGCAAATAGCCATTTCAATTCTTCGGAAATTAGGTATAAATTTGTCTATCGGTGAAACATATACACCTGTTTGCTTAAAAACGACACATGAAAGACATCTTACCGTTATAAAAACGTAAGTCGTTTGTAACCCTGTTTGCCTGATAAGTATGTCAAAATAGTGTCGTATTACTCAAAAAAATAACAAGCGCAGCAACTATTCTCAGTCGTCCATCATTAGGAAGGAGTAAAACATCATGCACATTGCCATACCAAAGGAGTCCAACCCACTGGAGTCCAGGGTGGCAGCTACGCCCGCCAGTGTTCAACAGCTTATTCAAATGGGTTTTAGTGTTTCCATTGAAAGTAATGCCGGTGCTGCTGCTAAGTTTCCTGACAACCAATACGAAACAGCAGGCGCTACTCTTGAGAGTGATCACGCCAAACTATTAGCTAATGCCAACATCATTCTAAAAGTAGAAGCCCCCTCTGCTGACGAATTAAGCCATATAAAACCGAATACCACCCTTATTTGTTTTATTTCTCCCGCACAAAATGAAGATTACCTAGCCACTTTAGCTGATAAACAAATTAATACCCTTGCGATTGACTGCGTACCTAGAATCTCCAGGGCTCAAAAACTTGATGTGCTGAGTTCTATGGCCAATATTGCCGGTTATCGTGCAGTCATAGAAGCTGCTCATAATTTTGGTCGGTTTTTTACCGGGCAAATTACCGCCGCAGGCAAAATTCCACCAGCCAAAATCTTAGTAATTGGTGCAGGCGTTGCCGGGCTAGCTGCTGTAGGCACTGCAAAAAGTATGGGAGCTATCGTCAAAGCATTTGATACTCGCCCTATTGTTAAAGAGCAGGTGGAGTCTCTAGGCGGAGAGTTTTTAACGGTTGAAATCGAAGAAGATGGCAGTGGTAGTGGTGGCTATGCCAAAGAAATGTCCCAAGCCTTTATTGATGCGGAAATGGCCTTGTTTAGAGAGCAGGCAAAAGATGTTGATATTGTGATTACTACCGCCCTCATTCCTGGTAAGCCAGCGCCTAAATTATGGCTAGCGGATATGGTAGAGACAATGAAAGAGGGGTCCGTCATTGTTGATTTGGCCTCTCAGCAAGGCGGCAACTGTGAATTAACCGAGCCAGAAAAAAAAGTCGTCAAGCACGGTGTTACCATCATTGGCTACACTAATTTACCTAGCCTTTCACCTACCCAGTCATCAACATTATATGCCACTAACTTAGTACATCTACTGTCGGAATTAAGCCCTGAAAAAGATGGCACCATTAACGTTAACTTTGATGATGAAGTGATTCGGGCAACTACTGTCGTTAAAGAAGGGAACATTACCTGGCCCCCTCCCCCCATACAACCAACTGCGCCCCCTCCAGTAACCGCTCAACCACAAGCACAGCCATCAACAGCGGTACCCGCACAACCCGCCGTTAATAAAAATCAAGATAAAAAAACCAACACCAAACAATTGATTGCCTTTTGGTTGGTGGCCGGCTTGTGCTTATTAGGCATTGGTAAGTCAGCCCCTCCAGAGTTTGTTACCCACTTTACTGTGTTTATCTTATCCATTTTTATTGGCTGGCAAGTCATCTGGAATGTCAGCCACTCGTTGCACACCCCCTTAATGAGCGTCACCAATGCTATTTCAGGTATTGTAGTCATAGGCGCCTTATTACAAATTACCGGCTCAGGGTCAGGTGTCGTTACTTTCCTAGCATTTGTATCTGTACTCATTGCCACTATTAATATTGCAGGTGGCTTTTTTGTTACCCACCGCATGTTAAAAATGTTCCGCAAATAACCAGGAGGCGATAAAAATGACTGGAATGATTGCAATGGCCTACTTATTTGCGGCCGTGATGTTTATTTTAAGCCTAGGTGGTTTAAGTGCCCAGGAAACCGCCAAGCGCGGCAATATATACGGCATGATTGGTATGGCTGTTGCTATTTTGGCAACGGCTATGAGTGCTTACGTTGAGTCTTATGGCCTGATTATCTTCGCCATGTTAGTTGGCTCTTCAATAGGGTTTATATTAGCCAAAAAAGTACAAATGACTGCAATGCCTCAAATGGTTGCTTTATTACACAGCTTTGTTGGTTTAGCTGCTGTGTTAATAGGCTGGTCAGGCTATTTGGTATCAGATAAAGCCACATTGAGCGGTGCGGCACATGTTATTCATAACATAGAGCTTTATTTAGGTATTTTTATTGGTGCTATCACCTTTACTGGCTCAATTGTCGCCTTTGGAAAGTTACAGGGCACCATTTCGGGCAAACCCTTAATGCTTCCCTTTCGTCACTTACTCAACCTGGGCGCACTGCTGATTACTATCTGGCTGGGCATGGAGTTCGTGCCAGCTGGTTACAGTGGTGCCAGCACATTTTATTTATTGATTATGACCATTATTGCATTACTGGTCGGTATTCATCTGGTTGCTGCCATCGGTGGCGCTGACATGCCAGTGGTCATTTCAATGCTGAACAGTTATTCAGGCTGGGCGGCTGCCGCGACAGGGTTTATGCTGGCAAACAACCTATTGATTGTCACTGGTGCGTTGGTTGGCTCATCGGGTGCTATTTTGAGTTACATCATGTGTCGTGGTATGAACCGCTCCTTTATCAGTGTCATTTTAGGTGGCTTTGGTACCGATGAAGGGGCTATGGTTGCCAGTGTTGAAAATGACCAGGGTGATCCTGTATCCATTAGCCATGCTGAGGTAGCAGATTACCTGGCGGAAGCCAAAAATATCATTATTGTGCCAGGCTTCGGCATGGCTGTTGCCCATGCCCAAATGGCCGTTAGTGAGTTGACTGAAAAACTCCGCAAACAAGGAAAAAGTGTCCGTTTTGGCATTCACCCTGTAGCAGGTCGGCTACCTGGCCACATGAATGTATTACTGGCAGAAGCTGATGTGCCTTATGATATTGTTCTGGATATGAATGAAATTAACAGCGATTTTGCAGAAACAGATGTGGTATTAGTGATTGGCGCCAACGACACCGTTAATCCAGATGCTGTCGAAAAACCAAGTTCCCCCATTGCTGGCATGCCAGTGTTAGAAGTGTGGAAGGCAAGAAAAGTGGTTGTATTAAAGCGCTCAATGGCATCTGGTTATGCCGGGGTAGCGAACCCCTTGTTCGTTAAGGACAATGCTCGGATGTTATTTGGTGATGCTAAAGACAGTGTACAAGCCGTATTAAGGGATTTAGCAACCGGCGTTTAACCGATTACTATCAAGAGTAAGCTCATTAGAGTGGCTTACTCTTGTTCAATTGGCTTAATCTCTTTCGCACAGCGCTGCCGAAATTCTGCATAGGGCAAAGGCGGTGAAAAATAATAGCCCTGGTATAAGTCACACTGATGTTCCCTTAAAAAATCAAGCTGCCCTGATGTCTCGACCCCTTCTGCCACAATTTTGAGCTGTAAATGCCGAGCCATGGAAATAATGGTCTCCACAATGACTTGATTACTACTGTCATGCAATACCTGGTCGATAAATGACTTGTCCACCTTCAGCTCATCTAAAGGAAGCTTACGTAAATAACTTAACGAAGAATACCCCGTACCAAAATCATCGATTGAAAAACGAATCCCTAACTCTCTAAGTTTTTCCATTTTCTGTACAGTATCTTGCAAATTATCCAATACCAGCCCTTCAGTTATTTCAAACATTAAACAATGACCTGGTACCTGAGTTAACTCAAGAATATTAATCACTTCCGAAATAAAGTCAGGGTGATAAAACTGATAAGGGCTAATATTAACCGAGAAGTGTTCTACGGAGCATCCTGTAGACTCAGCTTGCCAAAAATGAACCAGCTGACACATTTGTCGAATAACCCACATACCTAATGGGTAAATAAGTCCTGTTTCTTCAGCATACGGAATGAAATCAACTGGTGAGACAATCCCTCGCTCTGGGTGCAGCCATCTCACTAATACTTCAGCACCCACCACATGCCCCTCATTAACCGACACTTGAGGCTGAAAATATAAAATTAATTGCTCCGTTTCGACCGCTTGGCGCAACTCATTATGCAACTGTAAGCGCTTATCTGCCTCTTGTTGCATATCATCTGAGAAAAACTGAATCGTATTACGCCCGGCCTCCTTCGCACGGTGGAGTGCCGCATCAGCTCGCTTCATTAAGTCAATGGGATTATCAGCAGTAAAGGGATAGGTCGCTATACCAATGCTGCCTGTAATATGAAAGTTCTCGCCTTCAATAATAAAAGGGTTATGCAGCTGTTCCAGTAAGCCAATCGCTAATTCAGTTACCTGTTGGACAGCATAATCACTGTCGGTTGAAAAACCTTCCAATAAAATGACAAATTCATCTCCTCCTTGTCTGGCGAGGGTATGATCTTCTTCCATAACTAACGTTAAACGTTCTGCCACTTGTTTTAATAGCTCATCACCAATTTGGTGGCCGCGAGAATCATTAATGGTTTTAAAGTGGTCTAAATCAACTATCAGTAAAGCCCCCACTAAACGCGTGCTTAAGGATTTTAAACACTCACTCTGTAATTGTTCATCCAAATAGCGACGATTAGGTAGCCCCGTTAAACTATCAAAAAATGCCAAGCGCTGAATTTCTGCCTCAGACTTCAAACGCTCCGTTAAATCTTCAAATGTTGATACATAATGGGTTATTTGATCATATTTATTTTTTACTGCTGTAATCGTTTCCCATTGTGGATATATTTCTCTATTTTTTCGTCGATTCCAAATTTCCCCCTCCCAATAGCCTTGCTCTGCCAGGGCTTTATTAATCGCTTGAAAAAACTGATCATCATGTTGACCAGATGATAATATATTTGGACTACAGCCAATTACCTCTTCACTGTCATAGCCAGTAATTTCAGTAAATGCATTGTTAACCCGCAAAATTTTATGCTGATGATCAGTAATCATGATCGCTTCGTGTGTTTCAAACGCAATAGCAGCCAACCGCATTTCCGATTCAGCATGGACCCGCTGGGTAATATTATGATAAGAGGCAACTGCTCCTAATTTTTTTCCTGCTGCATTAATCAGTGGATTACTACTGGCCAATACCACAATGGGTTGCTGATTATCTCCAGAAAAAACCATCTCTAAATCATTGACCTGTTCACCATGCAAAGCCCGAAATAACGGCAACTGACTTAATTCCATTGGTGTTTTTCCATCAGCCTGATACACCGGGTAATGCTCTAGCCACTTTTCTGGTGGCAGTCGTTTAAAAAGCAGGCCATAGTTATTCTGTAAGCTTTTATTAAATAATGTTAAAATGCCTTCTCGGTTACATACCGCGATTCCATCTACAATATTATCTAGAATTGTGTTAAATAATGCCTGCTCTTCCATTAGGGCAATTTCAGAGTTTTTTCGCTCAGTAATATCTTGCGCAAATACCACAAAATAATCTGGCTTACCTGATAATGCCCGAACACATTTAGTATTCACTGAGACATAAACCACCTCATCATCACTACAACACATGCGTTTGTCTAAGGTATAACTTTCCCACTCTCCTGCTAATACTTTGCGCAATAATTGACGCTCTGTTTCTCTGTCATCAGGATGGGTTAACTCAAACCAGTCCTGCTCCATCATTTGTTCTGGTTGATAATGAAGAATTTCGCATAAGCGATTATTAAATTCTTGCCAATGCATATTGGGCTTAATAATTGCCATTCCGATCAGTCCAGATTGTAAAAAATCGTCAAATCTGATTTTTCGCTCAGCTAATTCTGTCATATTCCGGCGCACTTCATGAGCCAACAAATTTAAGGTGCGCCCCAGCTTATTAAATTCTCGACTTTCATTTAATTGTACATGAACATCATAGTTGCCCTTACCCACTCGCTTTGCAGCCTCTACTAACACTTTGATCGGATGAATAACCCAATAAGATAACCCCCATAACAATGCCAGTGCTGTCAACAGCCCTGCTAACAATAACACGACAGCATGCGTCCAAAAGTTATACCAAACCTCTTGATGGAGCTGGTTTAAGTCATACTCTACATACAATACCGCTAAATGATTGGAGCGCAATTCATGGTCCCGTAACCCCAACTCAACCGGTACATACCCTTGCAGCAGCCGTTTTTTGTCATTTTTTACATAAACTGGCTTATATTGCAGTTGGACCATGGCGAACTGACTAATATCAAAGTTGGGTAATACTGATACCACTAGTTGATCTTTCCAGGCAAAACGTGTGGCATACAAAATTTCTTTACTGGGTGTTACCAGCGCTAAACTATTAAATTCAGGATAAATACCAAAATAGACTAAAAACTCTTCTGCTTCCCGCCAATCACCATCAACAAATGCTTCTGACATTTTTTGCTGCAGTAAGGTGATTTCTCGCTTAACCTGGCCTAAAACCTCTTCTTCTTTCTGATCCAGTGCCTCACGAGCATTCCACAATAAAATGCCAGTAATTAAAATACCGAATAAAACCATCACAAACAGGGGAATGAGCAAGCGTAATGATAACAATCGGGCACTAGTGAACATCATCAGTGGTCCCTAGCCATCGACTATCAATAACTTGATCAATCAGTAAAATTCTCTGACTTAACCCATGGCTTAACATAACCCTTTGTAGGGATTCAACCGTGAGTCTGACGATTGGCGGCTCACCAATCAGTAAGCGTTGATTGTCTTCCAACCCCATTATTTTTATTTTTTTATAAAGTTGCTCAATGGTACTAGTGGAAATTGTCATACGGGGTGCAATTAAATTAATGGCATGCCGTTGATTATAAGTAAGGTACTCCACCGCGTTAAAATAGCCTGCTAATAATTGCTCAATAGACTGCTGGTATTGGTCAATTACATTTTCCCGAATCACCAGTACTTGCATTATCTTGCTAGCCATTTGCGCACTATCAAACTGCACAGTAGCGCCAAGCCGCTCTAATCGAGAAAGCAATGGCTCAAAGGTTACTATTCCATCCACTAAATTGCGGTTATAAGCATTAATATGCTCATTTTGGTGAATGGGGATTAAACTAATTTCTTTAAAATCAACTCCCGCCTTCACTAATGCTTGCTCAAGCAGCCAAATACTTTCTGCATTTTGGCTGGAGCCAATGCGTCGCCCTTTTAAATCAGCTATTTGTTTAATAGACGGTTGAGTGACTAATGCATTTGCTCCATGAGAAATGGATAATACTAATACCACTTTTACTGCTAGTTCTGACTGCAGTAATTTAATCACTTCATCCAGGGAAAGAATGGCTGCTTCAATGGTTTCAGACCGTAGTGCGTTCATTACCTGGCTTTGGGAAGTTAACTCAACTAAGTGAATAGGTGCTTGATCAAAATACCCCAGTTCACGGGCAAGAAATAACGTCTCATGACCAATCTCCACCGTCGTACCTACTCGAAGGTGAGTCTGAGGCGGTTTGCAGGCTAACAAAAAAGATAAGAGTAGCAGTAGCCACAGCCACCGACTAATTACTGCTGTAATGCGGCACATGCTATGCATAGGTAACTTAATTTATAGCAATTTAATCTATAGTCACTTAATCTATTTTACTGTCTGACAGATTCCACTAATTGTAGCAGTCGCAGCTAACAGTGTATGAGGAAAGTTCAAGGGTGAATAGGCGTGGAGCCGGAAGAGAATCAGCACAAGGCCTGTCAACAGACCCTGTGAGCACAATTAGAAACTAGATTTCGATATTAGCTGACTTGGGATAAACGCTGATGATAATCATAAAACTGGCGAATGCCCGTTTTGCCCATGTATCGTTGTAAGGTTTTTTCTGGTACTGCCAGTAAATCTACAATAATCAAACCATCCAGTGCATCATTAAAATCTTTATCTACATTAAAGCAAACCAATTGGCCATTTAATTTCAGGTATTGCCTGAGTAAAACAGGAATGCCTTTATCTCCCTCAATACGGGTAATTAACTTAGATAATTGCTGAATATCGGCCAGCCCTTTTAGTAAGCCCGGTTGCCAGCAGTTTGACTTATATTTGGGTAACGGGTTAGTTGGCTTAACAAATTCCGCCATATCCTCATGTTTATGGAAAGCAGACAAACAACGAGCCATTAAATGACGAGAAAATTCTTGATAATCACTACTGATACTGACAGGGCCAAACAATGTTTTATATTGAGGGTTAGACGCTACATAGGTAGCGATACCTTTCCATAATAAAAACAGGGGAGCCAAGCTTTTTTGGTATTCAGCACAAACAAACGAACGCCCCACTTCCAAGGCCCGCCCCAGTTTACTCAAAAACCGCTGATCGAATTTGAATAAACTACGCGTATAAAGGCATGCCATCCCTTGTTTTTCTAACAATTGGTCTAACCGACCAAGCCGATATGCACCAACGATAGTCTGCTGTTCTGGAAACCAAATAAACAGATGCAAGTAGTGTTGGTCATACTCATCAAGATCAACTGACTCCCCAGTGCCCTCACCAACCGCTCGAAAAGTTAACTCACGTAACCGGCCAATTTCTGGCAAAACAGTCGGTAGCTGATCGGCTGAAGCACAATAGACTTTAAATTCCCCATTATCAATCAGTAAACAACTATCAGGCAGCGCCGCCACATTGTGTGCTAAAGCCGCTTTAGTTTGTGGCTGAGCAATCGGCTGAGGGCTATAAGTGGGCTGCTTATCCGTTTGGGTAGCACGGGCATGAGTATGGGCTAATAAATAAGTATTCATTCGCAAATACTCAGTCAGCGCCTGATCAGAATCCAGCGCAGTAACCTCTTTAAAGGGAATTTGCTGGCCAATGTGTAATTCAATGGTGCGATTTTTTTTGTTAATCATTTCGCGGACCAACAAGCCCGTGCGTAAATTAGCATTTATCATTCCTGCCGCATGAAACAGCCAACTGTTTTTGCCCGAAATATAAATCGGGGTCACAGGTGCCTGGGTTCGCCGCATAATAGTAGCCACTAAGCGGTTCCACGGCCGATCAACGACTTGCTGCTCTCTGAAGTTAAACGTAGACACCTCTCCTGCTGGGAATATCATTAACAAGCCGCCTTGACGAACCCAGTCTAAAGCCGCTTTTAACCCTTTGCGGTTACGTCGTTGGCTGTCAGCCGTGGCAAACACATCCACACCAATAAAAGCGTCTGCTAGCTCTGGGATTTGCTGCAACCAATGATTAGCCATAATCTTTACATCAGGTCGATAGCGCAGTAGCAAATGCGCTAAGATCACCCCTTCAATCGCACCAAACGGGTGGTTAGCTACTACGATCCCAGCACCTTGATAGGGGATATTCTCAATCTGTCCTTCCACCACGCTGTAATCTACCCCTAAGGCATCAAGGGTATAGCCTGCAAATGCAGCAGGGTCAGAAGATTGTAATTGCTGATGGCGACGCTGATAAAGCGTATCTAAATAACGTAGCCCTGACAGGCGCTCTAATACACCTTCAACAATTCCCAGCCGAGTCAACTTAGGTAACTGAAAAGGCGTCACTTGCTGCGTCATGATTTCTCCCCCCTGGAGAGCAACTTGCGATCAAACAGGTCGCTATCCATACAACAGTTATCAATGCTTGGCAAACAGATGGTTGCCTCCAACCCATTCCCAGATCGCAACAATAATGGCGCAAGTAAATACGATACATGCATTAATAAATAGTAAACCACCATCATTACCAATCACTTCTCCCTGGACATTAAATTCTGGCATAGATATACCTAATGGCGTAAACAGGTGAAAAAAGATCGCTCCAGACATTATTCCTGCTGCCAGCCCAGCTCCTAAAAGCCTAATGGCTGGGATAAATAACATAATCGACGCAATCAGTTCTGCGATACCCACCCCATATGCACCAAAATCTGCAAACCACTGTAAGCCTGACCATTCACCTAACACACCAAAAATATGTTGTGTCTCATAGGCATCTGAGAATTTAAAAAATAAAGATTGCACAAATATGAAAGCAATATATCCACATAGTAACCATTTGATGTAATGACGTTTCATAAAATATTCCAACTGATTGACAGTGTATTAGCAGGCTATTGGCTAAACAGTTCTCACTTGAGAGGCTGCTACTAATATGACTAGTGATTTTTTGTGACTAGTGAACCACTGTTAAGGTATAACTTAATGTGAATTAACAAATTTTAGTGTTAGCTCGAATAGCTCATCAAATATCAATGATGCTTAATATTCGAGCTAAAGCCTGTTGATGTCTGCTCGAGGGGTAGTTTTATTCGGTGAGTAGTTTAGGCCAGTTTTTATCACCTTCTACAATAAAGCCAGGGATATCTTGGAGCCACTTTTGTTGTACATTATCATCGTAGTTTAGATACAGCTTACCATCTACAATTTTCCAGTTTTTAGGGTCAGCTGAAGCACGTGCGTTTTTTGCTGCTACTGCCCATGCGCAAAATCCACCATATTGAGGAGCATATTTTTCTGGGCTTTGTTTAAACAAATCAAGATGTTCTTGACTAGCAAAAAACCAGTCGGCACCTTGATAGGTATACTTATACTGACTTTTACCTTTTACTGGTTTTCCTTGGGTGAAATAGGCCACTGTATCATAGCCACTTACCGCTTTATTACTAAAAAATCCAGTGTAAATAGCATCCCCTGCCAGAGCAGAATTAACCCATAAACTAAAAAGCACAATTAGCCATCGTTTCATGCCGTTACCTCTCTTTGCATTGATAAAACCTACTCTTCGCGAATGATTTTTAGGCTTTGTTATCGTCGTTAAGCACCAAGGATGGTGTGAATGCAGTTTATGCAGGAGCAATAAACTGTCTTCACCCCAGTCATTTAGTTTATCTAAACTCCTGGGACCTCATCACTCGATGGCCTCGCCTAAATTATCCTTCGCTGTGAGTACATACCTATCCTAAAAATAGCTCATGTCTGAAAAAAATAATTATTCAGTCGCCGGATAATTAGCTACCAGCATTTTTTCTTTTTTATAGGCTTGCCATAACGCTTTCAGGCTTGGTGTTTTAAAGCCTCGTTGCCGATTAATCGCGCCTATTTCAAACAAGGTTTTATATTGATAAAAAAGGGCTTTATAGACATCTTTTAGGCTAGCACCACGATCCCAGATATGGGTTGCCTCACTACTGGCCCCGTTTATTTCGACAATTTTAAAATCACGGCCTTGTTTAAGTAACTCAGCATCTTTAAAACGTACATCCAGTCGACCATAATAGAACTCATCAATATCCTTGGTTATTTCATCCAGCTTAGCTGTTAATTCAGGGGTGATTAACTGTTTACCATCCCGAAAAATAGAGCCACGGCTATGACTTCCAGCAAATGCTAAGCGAAAGGGTTGTCCCTTAGGTAATATTTTATCAAGGTGCTGCTGATGCCTAGCCAAATAAAGATGCGCAATTTTACTTGCACGAGGGTCTGTTTCAATTAACGTTCGTAAATTATCCGTGCCATTACCAAAAACATAAGGTGCATACTTTAAGGTAATAGAAAAAATCTGCCCTTGTTCTTCTCCTGGATAGCGGATATAAAATATGCCAGCTTCAGCTTCATAAGGAACCAACTCCTGTAAAATCAAACTGGCCTGGTTGGGAAAACCCTCTATATAATCCGCTAACTGCTGTTGGTCCCGGACAATTCGTACCCCAACCCCTCGACAGCCAATATCCGGCTTGGCAATTAACGGTAATTGCATTCCTTGACTAGCCAACATGTCAACTGCCCGAGCGGCCTGTTCTCTTGCCGTATTTTTTTTATCAGTGACAAAAGAAATAGCTGGCGCAATAAATTGTTTTGCATCCCTTTTAGCTAATTTAAATACATCACTTTTCGCCTCACCTACCATACCACCCAATGGAATGTTTGGGTTAGCAATGAGCGGTAAATTAAGCGAACGGTATCTAATCGCCAGTAGTAACCATTGCACTACGACTGGTAAATACACAAGCTGAGTAGGCCAAAATTCAAAAAATGATACCGCTTTGCCTGATAAATCCAAGGGAGGCATCCCAGGGTGCACCGGACGATTCGCAAAGGTAGGATTAACGGCTTGCTCAATGAGGGCATTTTCATAAACCGGCGCATTCGTCACGAAACTAGCTCCTTAATTATCGCTTGTTGGGATTTCCGGCGCGACCACCAAATCAATAGTAGCGCTATCGGAATCAACCCCCATTTTGCTTGTTCAAACCAGCCTTCAAATAGCTCACCAAATAAATAAAAGCCAGCAAATATCAATACGGTCCATGCCAGAGTAGCTAGTGAAATTGCCAGACAAAAGGTCGCCAATGACAATTGATATAACCCACAAGCCACATAACCGGGAAAACGTAATCCGGGCATTAAACGACAAATTAAAATTTTCACTAATAGCTGGTCAGACAGCCAACTGCCAAATTGCTTCACTCTAGGGTGGTTTGCAACATACCGTTGCGCCCATTGATAACGACGAGCTAAACGCCCTAGCCCATATAAGCCTAAATCACCACTCCAGATTCCAATAAATGCAGCTGTCATACCCCAACTGATAGGAAGATAACCATCCAATGCTAACAATGCCGCTAAAATAATTGCTACATCTTCTAGTAAATAACTGATCAGCACGAGCAAGATAGCAAGTGTCAGCGGCTGCTGAGAGATAGCTAACAATGTTTCTAGCATGGAAACAAACCTTCAAATTACCTGTGCCAACAATAGGTATTCACTTTAAAACTGTCTATGAGTAGTAACCTCAAATGACTCACTAGTTATACAGACCAAACTAATATGCAAATTATTTCACAGAGTTATGAAAGTAGTGAGTTATTATATGCAATTTTAGCTATAACCACAGGACTGCTTGGCTAGTACCCTCGTTGAAGGTGCTAAACAAAGCTAGACTAGAGTGATGCATGTACAAAATAAGGTAACTACCTATTTATGCATGAACTATTAGCCGCCCATACAAGCCCATACAAAATGTGCCATTAGTTGAAATATTTTGTCTCATTTTTAGGTCTCGGTAGTTAAGCTGGCGGGCAACACTAAGCTGATCATCACATTGATTAGACACTATGCTAATTAATGGCCTTGAGAAGCAAACACACTAAAATTTAATTTTTTAATACACATTTTGTTAATAGCAATATGTGGAGTCATCACTTTAAAGCAATATTCAACTGTCTCAAGGAGTGCTATGAAGGCAACAATTCAAGGTAGTCTTGCCGTATTAAACCAGGCATTTAGCCTAATCCAACAGTTGTCCATTGATGACTACCAGACCCCAGCAGCCCCCTTAAACAGCTCCATAGGCCAGCATATTCGTCATGTGCTTGATCATTACACCCACTTACAAAACTGGGAACCAGGCAGTGTGCTGGATTATGATCAACGTAAACGAGGTACCGAAGTAGAATCCAACCCTGCTGCAGCCTTAAACCAGATTGTTAGCCTACAAGAATGGCTAAAACGATTATTGGAGTTAGACAATCAATCCATGACCTTACGCAGCTTGGTCGTTGAGAACCCCTCTCCAGTTAGTTGTGTGACCAGCTTTCAACGAGAACTCTTATTTAGTGCCAGTCACGCCGTACACCATTACGCCTTAATCAGTGTTATTCTGAAGCTGAAAAAAATTCCTGTTGATGAAGCTTTTGGTGTAGCCCCTGCTACTTTAGAATATCAGCAACAGCAGTTGCGAAAGTTTTAAATTCAATGTGCACAATAAGTTGGCTAGTTCATAGCGACCACTACGAAGTTTTTTTTAATCGAGATGAGCAAAAAAGCCGTGCGGCGGCTCTTCCACCACAACTCATTAATCACTCCCCCACCCTTAGCTTAATGCCCATTGATCCAGTAGGAGGGGGGAGCTGGTTAGCAGCAACAGAATATGGGCAAATTATCGCGCTACTTAACCTCTATCAGGCAGATATAGGGGAAGTGTCATCAGAGCAACAAAGCCGCGGCCTGTTGGTTCATCAGTTAGCCAGCTTTACTGATTGGCAAGCCCAACAACACTGGTTAAAGCAGCTTGATTATCATTTATATCGCCCTTTTAGTTTATTTATTTTTACCCCTATCTGGCACAGCCAAAGTCAACTCAAACAACTGTTAGTTCATCAGTTCGACTGGGATAACCAAACCTTTCAACAACAGCAGCCTGAACATCCTTTTTTTAGCTCTTCTTCCGTTGCCACCCAAACCGTTTTAGCTAACCGCCTTGCTTGCTATGAAGCTCTGAGAACCTCTTCAAATACTTCGACCTCTGCTCAAAATGAGTCATGCGCTTTAACCAGTCAGGATTTATTACAACTACACCGCAGTCATCAACCCAAAGCATCAGCCTACTCCATTTGTATGCATCGAGAAGATGCCCAAACCGTTAGCTTTAGCCATATCAAAGTCAACCCACTCTATACTGAGTTTGATTATTATCCTGATTCCCCTTGCCAACCCCATGAGCCGCAACGATTCCAACTAAAGAACCAGGTTACTGATATTCCCAAAGCGTAAGGTATACAAATCACTACAAATTTATGACGATAAAGTAATCATAATTTGAAACTATGAACTATAATTAGTCAGAGTAGTGTTACTTTAGAAATGCATTTTTCTGACGTGTAAATTTAAATTATGATGGCAGCACAATTACGACAAGAGTCGACCTATAATCCAGACCTTATGTGGGATTTATCTCACTTAGCTAACAGCCAGTTAGCCAGTGATTTTTTCCTACAAATCTCACATAGCTTTTGTATTTACAGCCCAGCAAGCCACAAACTCTACAGTCATTTTAATGTTGAGTCTGTTGATGATGGTGGTCGCCTCATGATTGAGCCAACCCCCTGTGCTTATGACAACACCTATCAATTCATTACACCAAATAGTATTAAAAATACAGGTATCATTTTATATTCTGGCAAGTACTTACATCGTAATGGATATTACCTGGGTATTCCCATTCATAAAGATGAATGTTTAAAACATTTTTCGCTTACCAAAGGTATTGAGTTTCTTAATCAAACCTTTATGGAAAATACTGGTGCACCATTCCTTCCTATAATCCTGAAGGGCGATTTGCAAGCATTCAAAACTACCGCTCCATACCTACACCTGCATCGAGCAGACATTGCCAGTATGCAAGAGCTCTCAGCGCTAGACAGAGGAGATTTATTTAACACAATTTTAGACCGGTTCAGTCTTATTATTCATGCAGATAAAGCACAACATTAGTATTAGAAAATGACTACACTCGTTGTCATTTTTTAAGAAATTTTAGAGTACTTACTCAGCATAATAAAAAATAACTGCGTTCAGATCATAATTGGTCAAAATTCGACCTTAGGTATACTAATGACCGATATTTAAAACAGTGTTTCATCATCATTTTTTTTCAAAAATGCCTAAAGCTTGGCTTTTCAAACGGGGCAAATTAATTATCCTAGCGCTTCTCAAATCCTAAGCTTGAGCTTGGCGCTTAGTTGGAATTTGCGCAATGCTAATTGTCGTCCATACTGAGTTGTTGAGTGGCTTTTAACCTTGTGGTCAAAAGCTGTATGCCTAACGGGGGCGTCAGGCATGGTCGGTGCTTAGGCACCAGTCATTAATACCCAAGGATTTGATTGTATCCATTTACCTTAATTCAACGAGAATAAGGGGCATAAAATGCACACTAAAATGTTAAAGGCAGCTCTAGTTGTCACAACAATGGCCATTATGACTGGTTGTGCTTCTAGCAGTCGTGTTGATGCTATCGAAGCTAAACTTGATGACGTAAGTAATCGCTTAGATCGTGTTGAGTCAACTGCAAACAGTGCTGACGCAAAAGCTGATCAGATTTTAGAGAAGCTAGATCGTATGAATCGCTCTCACTACAGCAAGTAATCAGCACCCGTTAGTGATACTTTTAAGGCTACCAGTAGGTAGCCTTAAAGCCCTGCCAGAAACCACGCTATTATCATCTGACAGCCTTATAGGCCGAATTTCTTCTACTTCCTGTTATAAACATCAACAAGCAACATACTCATCCAGCTAAAACCTATCCAGCCTTTTTCAGATTAACCGTGGTCGTACTTTCAGGAAAACGTTCAAAAGAACTAATAGCAAAAGAAAGGCAATCTTTTTATTAAAGAGGTATAAAAAAAGAGAAAAGAAAGCACCTACAATGAGGTGCTTAAAAATAAATGACAAGCCATTAAGGATGAGGTGATGTGTGGTTTACTTTTGTGGCTGATGTCTTTAGGTCAGCAGACACTTTCACTGGCATTCCTTGCTGTTCAGTGAGAACATCTAAAATCTTTCGCTGATCAACCGTTGCCTTTTGCGCATCAATCACTTCAAACCAGCTTTCCAAGGCGCGATAGGGCGCTGCTTGATGATGCTGTTTTTTTTCAGACAGGGGCTCATGGGCTTCCACATAAAACTCACCATTTAGCTTGCCAATTTTATAAGGCTCATGGATCACCCTAACAGGCGTACCTCGGTCGACCCAGTAAAATAGCTCTTCAATATCATCAGGAAACAGTCGGATACAACCATGACTGACTCGCATCCCCACACCAAAATCCAAGTTGGTCCCATGAATGAGGTAACTACCACGAAAACCTAACCGCAAGGCAAATTTGCCTAATGGGTTATTAGGGCCTGGTGGAATGACATCAGGCAAAAACTCACCCTTCATTGCCCGTTCTTGACGAATTGACTCAGGAGGCCGCCAGGAAGGGTTAGGTTTTTTCTGAGTAATCCTGGTTTTACCTAACGGCGTTTCCCACCCCTTACGGCCAATTCCAATAGGGTAAACCATCACAACAGGATCATTGGGCGGATAATAATAAAGCCGGAGTTCTGCCAGATTAATAACAACGCCTTTACGTGGACCTGGTGGCAATATCATTTGCGTTGGTAACACGACTTCGGTTCCTTCTCCAGGAACCCAAGCGTCCACTTTTGGGTTAGCTGCTATTAACGCTAAAAAGCCCACTCCTTCTTTTAAGGCTAAATCAGCGAAGGTATCAGTATAAGCCGTTATAATAATCCGTTGATCACCTATCACATCGTCGCCATTTTCAGGCAAAGGGAAAGTGAGGCAAGCTCCAAGCTGGGGCAATAATGCCAGCCACCAAGCAATCACCGTCCGCTGCCTGGCTTTGAAGCGCCCAATGCTTTTTAACCGGCCAATCCAGACCCTGATTGGCATGATCAAGCGATTAATATGTTTCACTTGTTGACAAACAATGCTTACGCTTTGCATTGTGAAAAATCACCCTGGTTAGTTACATCAGTGAAAAGCATTCTACTGATGCCACGTCTTTTTTCCGGGCATAATTCTTCAGTTTATGAAACAGATCAAGAATAATGAAATATTTAATTGAGTGATTATGGAAAGTCCTTAGAAGCAGTTACTCTTCCGGTTTTTACGAAAGTAAGCTTCGTAGCCCATTTACATACATAAAACAACAGTTTCTCCTCCATTTAGGTCTTCTCCATTAACAGCGTTGCTTTTTTTTAATGTAGGTATATTATGGTTGTAAAAAACTTGCCAGAAAATAGGTGCTAGTGCTTGCTACACAGAAAATACCACCTGCTACAAAAATAATGCTTACCCTATGACAACATACCAGCGGCTAATTATATTGCTCATCCTGTTATAGTTATTTTACACTTTAAATTCACTAACCAACGATTCCAATCGTTTGGCTAATCGCTCCACATGTTGTCCTGTATCTAAACTACTTTGCGCGTCACTCGCTGTACTCGAAGAAATGTCATTAATACGTACAATACTGCTATTAATACCATCGGCTACCATTTGCTGCTCTTCTGCTGCCGCTGCCATTTGGGTATTCATTTCATTAATTTCTGCAACAGAATGACTAATTTCACTTAATGCTTCGCTCAACCGTTCAACCTGGTTCTTATTGCCTGCTGCTCGCTCAACTGAACGGTTCATCATTGCTACTGCTTCGCGAGAGCCTGTTTGCAGACTTTCTATCATCTGCTGAATTTCTTGGGTAGCATCTTGAGTACGCTGAGCCAAAGTTCTTACTTCATCAGCCACCACTGCAAAACCTCGCCCCTGCTCACCTGCACGCGCAGCTTCAATAGCCGCATTTAATGCCAGCAAATTAGTTTGTTCAGCAATACTACGAATCACATCCAACACTGAGCCAACTTTATCGCTATCTGCTTCTACTCGCTCCATAGTACTGGCAGTTTCTGATACCTCTTTAACCAACGCCTCAGAAGACACATTAGTTTCATTGGCAATTTGAATACCCTCTTCACTCAACTGGTTTGCCCGGTCGGTAGATTGTGCTGCAGAAGCTGCATTGGAGGCGACTGTTTGGGCAGTAGCATTCATCTCCGTTGAAGCGGTTGCCACTTGTTGTGATTCAGATTGTTGTTGCATAACCCCATCAGCGGTACTTGCACTTAAACCAGCCATTTTATTAGCCGACTGCTGTAAATCTACCACCGCATTGGTAATATGTTTTACCGTATGATTAAACTTACTCAACATACCATTAACAGCACTGGCAATTCGACCTATTTCATCTTTAACATCCAGCTTTATTTGTTTGGTTAAATCAGCATCTTGTTGAATGGATAAAATATTGTCTTCTAACTTAGTGATAGGGTAAGTAAATAATTTAGAAACCAATAAACTCAATAAATAAGCAAGTATTGAAAATACTGCTACCACACCAAAACTGACCTGAGTAATAAATACCTGCAGTTCATCAGCCTTTTCAAATGCCTCTGACTCATCAATTTCACTCATGATTGCCCAATTTAACCCCTCTATTGCTAACGGGCTATAAGCAGACAGCACTGGCACATTGCGATAGTCAGGAAAAATTTGAAAGTCTTTTTTGCCAGCAATCGCCGCTTGGGTACCTGCTGTTTTGACTGGCTGTAGCCCTATAGTGGTTCCCTTGGATAAAATAGTATCAATAACTTTACGATCGATTTTTGCAGCGACCAGCGCGGCTTCATAACCTTTTGCATCCTCAATTAAAAACCGACTCATACTCCGCATGGTATAATCAGCACCTACTAAATAGGTTTCCCCTGATTTTCCTAATCCTGTTTCCTTCCAATGTTTTTCATGGGTCATAATTAAATTAATGCGATCAATCGGCATCTGAAAAATTAACACTCCCAGTTTTTTACCTTGATCATAAATAGAAGTGGCAATAAATGAGGCTGGGTCTTCATAAGAAGGTGTATAACTGGCAAAATCCGTTAAGTGAACTTTTCGATCACTGGCATTAACTACACCTTTAAACGCTTCGCCTATACCCGAATTAGCATAAGGGCCGCTTTTAAGAGAAGTGGTATAATCTAATTCTTTAAAAACAGAATAAACAATATCACCTGTTTCTGGGTCTACCATAAAAATATCGTAATATTCAAAGCGCTGGAGAAACTCACGAATATGAGGATGATATTTAGCATGAGCAGCTGCATAACGAGTATTTCCATCGAGCTTTATCAAGCTATCCTTTTCCCCTAAGGGGTTTGGGTTTGCTTTAATAAAAGCATGTTGTAATGCTATAGAGTCATCATCTAACTGATTAAATAAACTGCCAATGTCTTTTTTTGCACCACTATTTCGGCTGGCATACTCATTATTATAATCACCATCATAATATTGCTTGAGCTCAGGTTTAAGCTTGCTAATGTCTAATTCTCCAGCCTCACTACGGTAATTGGCAAAGGCGGTTTTAAACTCTGCCATAGCATCAATAATCATTCGGTCATTAGCAAAACTAAGCACTTGATTACGAATGGTGCCAAAATACCGCTCTATCTGTTGTTTCTTTACTTCCCTAATAGAAACTAATTGTTCACGAGCCTGATACTCCAAAGCTTGGCGCGCAGACTGATAGCTTTGAAAACCTAATATAGAAGCTAACACGATGAGGGGAATTAAAGTAACACTCATGATAATGAGTGTTAATTTCATGCGAATGCTTTTCATCCTCTACTACACCTTCTACTCAATAGTGACAAAATCACTGGCTGGTGATTTTAGAATAGACGAACCCCATGAGTTTGCGAGTCCCCCCGCTGCTAGCTTATACGGGCTGTGTAGATGATGTAGTAAAGATAAAGAAGAACAGGCTAACCAAATTGTCCACTGACAAATGGATTCGTGCATTTTTCCTGACCAAACGTTGAGTTAGGGCCATGACCAGGAATAAACTCCACCTCATCACCTAGTGGAAATAACACTTGTGTTATAGAGTGGATCAGTGCTTCATGATTTCCCTGGGGAAAGTCGGTTCGTCCAATCGAGTCAGCAAAAATAACATCTCCAACAAAGGCCAGCGACGCCGGCTGATGATAAAACACCACATGCCCAGGCGTATGGCCTGGACAATGCAGCACATTAAAAAGCTGCTCCCCCACCATTACATGATCGCCTTGCTGTAGCCACTGATCAGGGGTAAATGCTTTCACCAGGGGAAAACCAAACATTTGGCTTTGCTCAGGTAAACCATCTAACCAAAATTTATCCGCAATGTGAGGACCAATAACAGGCACTTGAAAATGGCGGGCAATCTGCTGAGTAGCGCCTACATGATCCAGATGGCCATGGGTTAATAATATTTTTTCCAACGTCACGCCAGCTGTTGCAACCGCGGTAATTAATCGTTCTGCCTCACCACCCGGATCAATGAGTGCTGCTTTATTGGTTGACTCACAAATAACCAATGAACAATTTTGCTGAAAAGGCGTTACAGGATGAATTTGGTACTTTAACATGTTCAATTACACTATTGTTTTTTCTCAATCAGACTTTTGCAACTGTATTTTGTAACTGTATAAGTTGCAACTCTATAGATCAGCCCTTTCAAGGTGATTTTTTAGCCGCTTTTAAAAGCCTTGCTGTTGAAATATGGGGCTGGATTTTTATTTGTTT